>CAIJTL010000402.1 GCA_903823545.1 uncultured Planctomycetaceae bacterium | reverse complement strand
TGCACGTCGTCGAGGAGTTTTGCCAGAACGGTAATTCGTTCAGGCGTTGGTCGGGCGATGTAAGCGTTCGCTCCTTGTTGGCGTACGTTGACGTCATCGTTTGCGATCGCCTGTTCTGCGAGTGGCAAAACCAGATCGTGATTGATTGCATTCAATTGAGTGAGTGCTGCGGCAATGATGCTCGGTTCTTTGTCGCGAGCTAATTGCAACAAGATCGATTGAGCGGCTTCTGATTTGTGACGCTCAAGCAACGCCACGGCGGCGAGTCGATCTGCGATCGAAGCGGAATCAGATTTCGTTAGTTGTTTCGCCTCGGCTTCGAGTCCTGTCTCTTTCAGTTTTCCTGCTGATCGAGCGGCGGCTAATCGAACGGACGAGGGTCGTAATGAGTCGGCAGTCAGTCCCAACAATTTCGACAACGCGGTTTCATCACTCGCTTCACCTAGTCCGTTAATGGCCAGCATCAACTCACGATGTCGAGTTTTCGGGGCATCGAGACGTTTTACCCATACGGCACGAATTGGCGCGAATTTCCAATGAGCCAATGCCGGTTCGATGATCTGTTGCAAATCCGCTCCGTGCATCTGCGACGAGTCAAATAATGCTTGGCTCTCTTCATGAGCATCCAAGACGATCAATGCGCGAGCCGCCGCAATCCGTGCAGCCAAATGTGACTTCTCTGCCGTAACGATCTTGAGAAGAGTTGCTCGTGCGTCATTCATTTCAGGTACGCCAACGAGATGCGCTTGGGCGATTGTCTCTGCCGCTAGGCGTTGCAGATCAGCTTCTGGTCGCGCGAGTGCTTCGAGCCAAAGAGGCTTGTACTTCTTACTGAATCGCTTAATCGGATTCGGAATAATGAGCTTCGGGTCGGAGTCCATCGCGAATTCGGGACGAATCTCAGCCGTTGCGATGTTGCATTCTGCAATGAGAAATCCCACCAGTCCGAGCAACATGAATGAGCGAGCGAACCAACACATGAAGCGATTCCCAAACCAATAAAGAATCTTACTGCGGACGCGAGATGCGGTGAGTTTGGCCAATCAACACCAACAAACAAACAATCGAGCCGATCCCTAAGAACCACCAGTTTCCCGGAATGAGTTGATAGTCACGAAAACCCGTCAAACGAATGACCGACAACGCGGCCGCGACAGGGTTGATCAACAAAGCTCGTTCGACAGTGTCGTGTCCAAACGGTGCATCTCGTCCCAACCAAATCAAAAGTGGTGCACCACACACGGCAAGCAACGCAGCATAAGCCATTGCGGTTGCCGGAGCCGTTCGACGAAACAGACTTCCCACTGCCGCGCTGAGCAACATCGCAAAGCCAGCGGTTGCGAAGAGACAAATCACGACGCGTTCCACTTGCAGTCGCAGTCCCGGTTCGATGTAAACCATCACGACGTATCCAGGGAGCGTCGCACACAAGACCAACAACAGAGTCAGGATAACGCTCAACAATTTTCCCCACACAATTCGTAGAACAGAGAGCGGGGTCATTTGCAACAAAGGCCAACCGCCGGTTTCTCGTTCGGTGCTCAGCAAACCCGCTGCGAGGCTAGGGGTGATCAATACGAGTAGGGCGACCTGCATCAACACCAGAATTCCGCCGATCGTTTCGACACCCCAATCGACAGTTCCTGTGACCGTCGCGTAGGTCAGCCCCAGCGAGAGCATCGCACAGATTGCAATCAGTCGCAGCAACCAGTGCAGACGTCCAAAGCGACGGCATCGAAACTCTTTGACCATCACCGGATTAACGAACGGTCCGATCGCACGCGAACGGCGTTGTGGATCGACAATGAAGACCAATCGTCGCAGCATGCGAGTTCCTAAATCTTGATCGTCGCTGATCTCTCCCGCGTCGCGTGCTTGATCAAAAATCGTGTGATTCAGTCGGCTGATGGTCCACGCCGAATACGCGATCGTCAGAGCCAATGAAATCACTGTGAATCGGCCTGCGACATCGGTTGTCGAAATCAAACCGACAGCCCCGACTCCGCCGGCCGCCGACAACGACATCAGTGCGGCAAAAGGTGACGCACATCTCAGCCAGTCGCTGAATTCCGCCAGGATCGATTCGGTTCCTTGCAAGAATTGGTACGGTCCGAGCGCCAGTACGCTCGACAGTAACACCAATCCGTAAGTCCAACGTACTGCCGCATCTGTCGTGGTCGCGTATGTGCTGACCAGAAGCCCGAGTGCTGAGTATTGCAGCGCGGTCAGCGTCAACAACGAATAGACGGCGAAGAGATCTTCTCGAAGTGAAATCCCACCGAGCGCGTAACAGGCCGCTGCTGAAGGCAGACTTAAGGAGAGCAGCAAGCCAGCCAGCCCCATGACCGCAACCAATTTTCCGAAGAAGATCCGGCGCGATCCCAGCGGCGTGTTGAGCAACAAAGCCAGCGTGCCGGAGTTTCGTTCGCGGACAACGCTCGTCGCGGGAAAGACCGGTAGCATTAACAACAACGCTGACAACAAACCGTATGCGAACAAGTGAAACACTTCTTGAGAGCGCGTTCCCGACAATGCCATTCGGGCATCCGTCGGCCAGCGCAAGATAACCAACAGGCCGAATGCTGTTGCGACGCAACACTGCAACAACAACATCCGACGTTGTTGCAACATCGTGACCAGTTCGCGTTGAATCAGCGGGTTAGCCATGTGCGACACCTCCCGCTGTATCTTTCGGATTTTCGTCCTTCTGATTGGCAAACGACATGAAAGCCGCTTCGAGGTCTGTCTGTACTTCCCGGAATTGCGTCAGTCGCATTCCGCGTTGAACCAGTTGAGTTAACACATCGCCGAGCTGTTCTTCGAGCAGTGCGGTCTTGAATCGAACGGCCGCTTCGGCGGGAGCCTCAATGACTTCCGCTCCCGGTTCGATGAGTTCGCGAATGACGACTGCCGCTGCCGAAAGTTGTTCAACTGAAGCCAACTGAGCTTCCATTGTGCGACGCTGGCTGACTTGCCGACTGATTTCATCGACCGTGCCGAACGCTCGCAGCTTCCCTTGCGTCAGAATCGCGACCCGATCACAAATGCGAGACAGTTCCGGAAGAATGTGGCTCGTGACGATCAACGTCTTGCCGAGCTTCGCCAGCCGAATCAAGAGGTCGCGCATTTCGATGCGAGCTTGTGGATCAAGGCCGTTGGCGGGTTCATCGAGAATCAGGACTTGCGGATCGTGCAGCAATGTTCGCGCGATGCCGACTCGCTGCTGCATACCGTGACTCAGACTTTCGACGAACTTGTCTCGCATATAAGCGGTGTTGGTTGTTTCCAAAACCTCATCGATCCGTTTGATGCGAGTTCGACGTGGAATCCCAAACGCGGCACCGAAGAAATCGAGATACTCGCGGACACGCATATTGTCATAAGAGCCGAAACGGTCGGGCATGTAACCGACCAGTTGTTTGATACGTCGAGCATCTCCGACGCAATCGACGTCACCGATTCGAGCTGTACCGGTCGTCGGTTTTGAGAGTCCGACCAGTATTTTGATGGCCGTTGTTTTGCCCGCGCCATTCGGTCCGATCAAACCGAGAATCTGTCCAGCCGGAAGACTGAGTGACAAATCGTCGAGCGCCGTAAAGCCGCCGTATCGCTTCGTCAGATGCTCGATCACGACAGCCGGTTTTTCTGAACTCATCCTCAACCTTTCGTTTCCCAATCTTTCCGCCATGCGCGGCCCAACTACGTCGCCATCGCGCTCCGCGTGATGAGCCGGACGCTTCAAACCCCTGACTTTCGTCTCAAATTGCTGCCTGCTCGAAGGAGTCGGCTCGTCACGCGGAGCGATGACGGCTACGAAAAGCCGTTTGATTGCTCCTTAATTTGCATCGATCGTCTTCGCACGCAGGTCTAGCTTCAGTGACTCGATTCGCCAAAAGTTTGTCTTGTCGCCGTGCTTCATGTCGCCGTTCGTTAACTCTGGTCGATCAGGATCACCTCCTGCGATTCGCAGCAACAAGCTGCCGCTGGTTGTGGAATTCAGCAGGTCGTCGCTCGTGAAATCCCAAGTGACCGTTCCAACGGGATCGATCCATGTCTTCAATGGCACCGCCTGCTTTTCATGTGCGCCTGCGATCTCCAATTTTCCAATCGGTCCCGAAACCTGCACGACAAGTTTTCCGCTTTGAATCTGCGCGGGAAGCAGAGGAGGAGGAATTTGAAAACGAAGCCAGGTGAAAGTTGGCCATGCTTTCTCCAGCCAGATTCGGCGACGGTTATCCAATAAGCCCGACGGCGCTTCGTCATCAGGGCCGAAGGTCGAGTAATAGTTAAGCAACGGGCCCGGTATCAGCATTTCTGTTCCTACCGGTGGTCGCTCAAACTTGATTGGAACTGCGACCAATGCTGAACCGAATTGGCGCCGCGACTCACCGAAACGAAAACCAAGATCCCAGGGATCGGTCCAGAACAACATCTGCGGCACAGTCGGATAATCCAAACGCTGAGAGTCAGTCAGCAGGTTCTTCAAGATTTGACGACGTCGGTTTTGTTCGTCAGACAGTAATTCTGCCGCAAGATATTGATCGCTCGCAAAGATGTTGTTTGTTCCAATTTTGAAGTGGCCGTCATCGCCCATTTCAACTCCCATACGACCAACGCGAGTTGCCACAATGATGTCAGTCGGCCGTCGGTCAGCGGATGTTTTCAAGTGCCCGGTCACTCCGTCTGGACCGAACGTCGCGCTCGCTTCAATTCGTTCACGCGAAGAGCCGGAATGTTGAAATGACGCGTTTCTCAATCCGGTTGTCTCGGGAAGATTTTCCCATTGCCAATTCCCCAAATCTTTCCAAACCATCCGCCGAGTGATCCCCTCTTGGCCGGTCATGTCGGGAAGAACGACTCCACCGTTTCGTCCCGAAATTGACTCGGTCCCCGCTTCGGGAGCAAACAAGCCCGCGATGCCGTAGGCTTGAAAGTCGTCAGTGCCGAATCCGGTTTGGACAAATTGCACATTCGCGACCGAATGCGGGACAGCCTGTCGCTGTTGTTTTCCCATCGTTACCAAGACAAGACTGACGGAAATCGCCAAGCTAGGTCCGATCACGCCCATCAACTCCAGTCGGCTCTGACGCCACAACCATGCTCCAGCAACAGCTAGAATCCCGCTCAGACCAATCAACAAGCAGACGATCAACCAGCGCGACGGGATCGAATAGCCGACATATTCTCGCATCTGCGGTTCGAGCGTTGCGTCTGCCAATAGTCGTTTCGGCGAGGCATCGAGAAACTCCGACGACAACTCTAGAAATGGCGGCAAGGCGATGTATTTGCTGGGCTCAAAAGCTGCTCGCTCTCGAACCTCCTTCATGATGTCCCGCGTCGCGCCTGGCAGACCACGCGGTGATTGCCGAGGAGCGACCTCTTCGGAAGTCCTCGGTCGCATCCAGCCGTGTGGACTCATTGTCGTTGCCAGTAAGCGACCGCTTCCGCAATTTTTCCAGAATGCAGCGGGCCATCCATCAACGCGGTAAGCGACTTCGACACCCTCAACTAGCATTCGGACAAGCTCGACTGGCTGTTCGTGTTCGCGGCTCCAGACCTCTGACTTTCTTTGCAGATTGATCGCTTGCAGTCGGACGGTATTGAGTCCGACACGATCAACAACCTCTCCAGAGAACTCGTCACCCAACAACACTTCTAAAACTTTGGGGTCTACTCGGTCGAGCATTACCCACAGATGCCCGCCGCCAAACAGCCATTTACGAATTGCGGCAAGTCCTACGGGATCGCTGGCTACTCGATTGTCTGCGATGAGTAATTGATCGAGTGACTGCAAACATTCCTCACCGACTGGAACCATCCGATCGGGGAGCAATTTGATTTGACGACTTAAACCACTCTCCAGTCGCCCCAGCACAAGTAAGTCATGCGCCGACTCTGAATTCGCATCGGGCTCCAAGCTGAGCGAGTCGATGAGTCCCGTGATGCGAGTGTCGTTTGTTCGTCGCAGAATGGAGTCGAACTGTAAGGAGCCAGAATCACTCCGAATCATGACATCACGAGGCTGGTTGGCATCCATAACCAAGGTGCGTAAATCGAATGTCGTGACTTCTGGTCCCGCATCTGGCACTAAAATTGGGTGCCACGTCTGCATTCTCGAACGAGGTGGCACCCAGATGCGCCGTCCAAATTGCAGCGTCGGTTGTCCTTCAAAATAGGTGGTGGAAAGCAATTCGGCTGACTGTTGAGTCGGGTTCATCAATTGGACGTTGAGGCCACCCCACTTATTCGGAACGTAGGCGTCGATCCCAAATGGCGACACAACACCAACCGAAAACCCGATGCGTCCTTTGACCGTGTCGCCAGGATTCTCATCGCCAGAAAGCGTGCTTCCACCGATCTGCCCCAAGCACGTCAAGATGACTATCTGTTGAAATGACACGAAGAAAAAGCTGACCGCTCGCCGAAGACCGTCGACTTGAGGGTTCTGCTTGAAGAAACGCATCGTGTGACCAGAGATTTGGTAGCATGAAGTGAAAAGAGGATTGGCAATCGAGCAACATATCGCGATCACGGCCAGCCGACCACTCGCCAGAAGTCGAGAAAACTCTTTTTGAAATTCTCACCCGTTTGGCGAGTTGCTTGATGCTTTGAGCTATCCGAAAAACTCGATCAAGACTAAACAGATCGCCGAATTCAATGGAGTGGCTGGTTTCAGGCTCGTGCATACGATTTCGGATCGCTTTATGAACGAGGTAAGTGACAGAAAGTTGGGTTTGGTGGCGTCAGATTCGAGTTCGCAAGGAGTCCCTCCGATTCCCAACGGCACGACCGACTCACATTGGAAAGACGGGCTTGAATGGTCTGCCGTCATTTGGATTGGCTTCTTGCACGTCGGCGCGCTGGCGGCACCTTTTTGCTTCACATGGAAGGGCTTAGCCCTATTCGTCATTCTGAGCTGGGTCACAGGATGCTTGGGGATCTGCTTAGGGTTCCATCGTCTGTTGACTCACGCCAGCTTTGAAACTTATCGCCCCTTGCGCTGGCTGTTTGCCTTGTGTGGGACTTTGGCCGGCGAAGGCCCGCCGATCATGTGGGTGTCGGCGCATCGCAAGCATCACAAATTCAGCGATCAAGAAAACGACCCGCATTCACCACGCGACGGTCGTTGGTGGAGCCACATGATGTGGATGTTTCCGCATTATGGCTCGAACCATTGGGCTCAGCTTTATCGCCAATACACTCCCGACCTGCTGAAAGACCAGTCGTTGCGATTGCTCGACCGCACTTTTTTGTGGTGGCATCTGTTGCTCGGCGTCATCGTGTTTTGTGTCGGCTGGCAAGTGTGGGATGTCCCGACAGGAATTTCGCTGTTTGTCTATGGGATGTTTGTCCGACTCGTTTATATGCTGCATGTGACTTGGGCTGTGAACTCAGCATCCCACATTTGGGGTTACCGCAATTACGAAACGCGTGACAACAGTCGCAATCTCTGGTGGGTTGGATTGTTGGCATGGGGTGAAGGTTGGCACAACAACCATCACGCTTATCAACGAGTTGCTCAACACGGCCATCGTTGGTGGGAAGTTGACATGACCTATTGGGTCATCGGCCTCATGGAAAAAACGGGGCTTGCCTGGAATGTCGTCCGCAAGCCGCCGCAGACTGCGGCATCAGCAGCTGATCTCTCGATCGCTACTGGCGACGCTCCGACCGAAACGAATCAAAGCCTTTCGGCTTAGTTGTTGTCGCCACATGCTTTTCTATTCGGCGATTTGCTTGCGATGGGCTCGTTGGTTTTGCTCGCGAGGTGAACGTGGATTGCTCATTCGTAATTCATCAAACACCCAGCTTATTGACGCAATCTAATGTCTGCTGCGATGATAATTACTCGAAGGAAACTCGAAACTTCGTCGTGTTGCGTTGACGGTAAACGATCGAGCGATATCGTCTTCGGGGCGATCATCTTGGTGTGTTGTTGCAAACGCTCTGAGTGAATTCATAACGAATTGGGGCTTGCCCCAAACAATGATTGAAAGTGAGTTTTGGATGGCTGCGGTGGAGACAATGGTGCGAGTCGGTAAGGCCGCTCACGGACGTGGCGTCTTTGCAAAAAGAGCGATTCGCAAAGGGACTTTGGTGGGACTGGTCCAAGGTAAAGTGATCGACGATGCGGAGTACTACAGCGATTACTGCATCGATCTCGGTGGCACGCTTTCGCTCGAACCCAAAACGCCGTTCTGCTATCTGAATCACTGTTGCGAACCGAACTGCCAACTACTCCTGACCGAGAAGCGAAACAAAGACGGATCGCTCGCACCGTCGACTGTGCATGTCAAGACCCTGCGCGGAATCAAGCTGGGTGAAGAGCTGACGATCGACTACGCGTGGGATTCAGTAAAACCACTCCGCTGCCTTTGTGGAGCCGCCAGTTGCCGAGGTTGGATCGTCGCTGTGAATCACGTCTTTGATAAATCCACGGCATACTGATTGGCGATTTCGTCGCAACAGCGAACCGGGTGACGTTCCCGAGGCCATCCTATCAACGCGAAATCCGCAACTCATTCGCGGCGACAAACGCCTTCAATTCGGTCGCGTTGAAGACGCCCGTCGTGGCTCCCGTCGATTGCACACAACTGGCTCCGAGAGCGCTCCCCAGCCGTACGCATTCGAGTGTGTTGGCTTCGTGCAGCAGGCCGTGAATGTAGCCTGCCACGAAGGCATCGCCGCTACCGGTTCCGTCGATGAACGGGACTTGATGAGCCGCCGCTTCGTAGCGGCCATCTGCGGCAACGATGACGCAACCGGCACCGCCGCGAGTGATGATTGATGTTCGGACTCCAGCGGCGTGAAAGGTTTCCGCTTGTCGCCAAGGATCGGTTTCGCCGGTGATGACCGCCGCTTCATCTTCGTTGGGCATGAAGACATCCGTCAGCTCGAGCACCGGTTTCAAGCGAGGCCAATAGTCGCCGGGACCGGGAACGACGACATCGAGCAGCGTCGTGACTCCCGCATCGCGAGCCGCTTTGAACAACTTCACAACGTTTTCAACCGGCGGATTCTCCGACAGCAAGTACCCGCCGAGAAACAAGACTCGGCAATCACGAACCATCTCTGGCGTCACTTGGCTCGCATCGAATTCCGCGTTGGCTCCGGCGGTGTGAATGAACCGCCGATCTTCTCCTTGAACGTTGACGATCAGCGACTGCGCCGTCTGACTCGTCGCCGATTCGCGGAGCAAGTGGCAATCGACCCCCGCCGCTTCCAAACTTTCTCGCACATGGCGACCAAAGACATCTCTTCCAACGAGTCCCACGACTCCGACCTTCGTCCCCAGCTTGGCCAAGTCGGTCGAGACATTCGCCGCGTTACCGCCGATGGCCAATTCCATGCGAGGGGACATCACCAACTCCCCCGCTCGCGGCAAGTGCGAAATCGGCAGGCAGAGGTGATCGGAAACAATGATGCCAAAACAAAGCACGTCGAGCATAGGACCGCTTCAGGGTTGGAAAACTGCTGGAGAACTTTCATGTCAACGAGAGAGCCAAAGTGTGACGCTCGCCACGCAATCATTCCATCCAAGAGGACTCGGCAACACCAACTCGAACCACGTCAACAATTAAAGAGTGGCTGGCTGGGGCCGACCATCAGGAGTCTCCGGTAAGTGAACGAACCACTTTGGCTTGGGGGCTTTGCGAAGAGGGGCCTCAGCCCAGCAGTCGACCAGTCTGTGGGCTCGCTTTGCTTGACCACAGGCTTCCGGAGCAACTCTCATATCTCCAAATCAACCGATCGCCTCTTCACCAGCCACGCTGTCACTGGGAACTGACGTGGGCCAATCGTAATTCTCGGAGCATGGCCCGTTTCTTCGCTTGGTGTGCCTGCATTCGCCGCAGGATATCGTCAAGAACTCGCACCGCGCTGACTACATGCGGTCCCTTATTGAGCATAACACATTCGGCACGATGTCCCATTGCGGCGTCCGTGACCTCGGCGCGTGAGGGCATGCCCTCCTTGGCCAGAGTTTCCAAAACTTGGGTGGCCCAAATCACGGGGACATGAGCGGCCTCACAGATCCAAAGAATCTCTTCCTGGACTTCCGCCAAGCGTTCGAAGCCGCATTCCACTGCCAAATCACCTCGGGCGATCATTACCCCGCAACACGGAGCCCGCATGGCCGAAAGCAGCATGTCCGGTAAGTTCTCAAAACCGCGCCTCGTTTCGATTTTCAGCACGATTGCCGGGAGGCGACTTCCCAGGCGCCGTAGGTGTTGCTGAAGGGATTCCACATCAGTGGCTGCGTTGGCGAAGGACAACTCGACGACGTCAGCGTGCTGAGCCACGAAAGACAGATCCTCAAGATCCTTGGCAGTCAGGGCGGCGAGACGCAATTCACTCTCGGGAAGGTTAATTCCCTTATCGGCCTGCAGCTTCTCGCCGCACGGCCGAGCCTGAGTGATCCGGACGAGAACTTGGGACGACTCCACTTTCTCGATAAGGCCACCGATTTTGCCGTCGTCGAACCAGATCGACTCCCCCGACCGGACGTCGTCGAAGACTTCAGGAATTGTGCAACCGATAGTGGCGGGGGTCAGTATTTGTCCAGAACTATCGCGGGTTGCCGGACGGCCAGGCTGGAGATCTCGAGTCAGGATGAGCACATCCCCTTGCTGCAGTGAAATCGCGTTCTCACCGGGTAGCAAGAGACCGACTGGCGTCGTGTGGTGATGCCGCTCATTGATTCCGTGCCCATGATGCAGAATCGTGCCGGGAATGAGGTAGGCCGTTTTGTTCGCCTCCGCCCAACATCCGGCGGCGGTCACATCAACGATCCGCAAGATCCGTTTGGCCTCGCGAGCATCGGTGAATTTTATAAACTCCCCTTTGTGCAGTTGAGCCAACCATTTTGCCGCGACTTGGAGGCAAACGCTCGCCGACGAGGGGGAGGACTGAGGAGAAGCTTCCGAGGTCAACCAAATCCGCGCGGGGGCGATGACCCGTCCGTAGACATCGCGGCGGGGGCGGACTCGAACTACCGCAGGGCCCGGTTCAAGCGGTCCTGTGCGTAGCTTCGGCCCGGCCAAGTCCATGACGACACGGCAGGTCCGTCCCAGCGATTGCTCGGCTCGCCGCAAGTGTTCGATCATGCGTAACCACGTTGCCGAATCGTCGTGGGCACAATTGATGCGCATGCAGTCCATGCCTTGCTGCAACAGGTCGTGAACCAAGGTGTAATCGTTCGCCGCCTCGCTGGGCATTGTGACCATGATCCGGACTTCGCGTCCGGGAGTGGCTGGGCCTAATAAGGTTTCGGTGTGTTCGACCAGTAGCCGTTGCCCGCTCGCGAATGTGACGTTTTCTGTCTCCGATGATGGTGGCTGCCAAGGGATCTGCCTGAGATGATGCAGGACTTCCAGCACAGCATCGATGGTGGCCAAGACATAGGACTCGGCCCGGCCAATGGAGGAGAGCCCCAGAACAGCCAGTCGGTGCTGCAACGGACGGAGGTCACGGCGACGGAGGGCCAAATAATGCAATAGATTGCGGGCGCTCTTTTGATAATTGCCATGAACCTCAGCAAGACCGGGTTGCAGCAGAGCCGAATCGCCGACCAACTCCGCCCGTATGGCGACGAGTTCTCTGAGAAGTCCCTCGATATTCGCAGCACCCAGCCCTACGTGATCGTCAATGTTTTTTACCGTCATCGTCATGCCCTCCTTAACACCAGTTGGCTCGGTTCTTTGAAATCACCAAGCAATCACATCGGTCGCAGGCAAGCGAAACGGTAAGGCCGACACAATCGCGATCACATCCAGGGAATGTTAATTTTCATCGAGTCTGCGATGAACTATTGGCAGACTCTTGTTAGAAGGGTTGAGCCGCTTCAGAGTCACCATCCTGGCAGGAAGCCCCGAAATGACGGAGTCTACCTGAAGCATCTCCTTACCCGATCTCGGAGGCTTCTGATGTTTGTCCATTCTACGTTGGCTCAAAGCAGTAATCAGTTAATGCTTCGACGTTTTGGTGGCGACATCGTGCAACATCAGGTGGGACGTGACGAGTTCTGCAAGTTGTTACTGAGCCGCCGTCCCTTGGAACGATGCAACGATGTGGTGACTCACCGTTGTGGGTTGTTCGACCCTCGCTCCGGTGATCTCTACAACATCAGCGAGTCTGCTCTGCACGCGTCGGCATAATCCTCTTCCCGCCGTTCTCTTGCTGAGGAATGGACACGGCATCATTTTCCAGAAATGAGCCGAAACACGCGGGTGGCCCTGGTTGGAAAACCGGCGGGGCAACACAAGAAATTAGGCTTCTCCGCCATCTGTGTTGAAATTTGAACATTTCCCGCAGAGGCGCAGAACTAGCGGAGAAGGCATAACTTTTGTGCTCTTCAAACTCTGCGGCCCCTGCGCCTCTGCGGGAAACCTATTGGCAGATAACCTGTT
>CAIJTL010000401.1 GCA_903823545.1 uncultured Planctomycetaceae bacterium | reverse complement strand
TGTGAAGTAACTCTCCCATAATGTAGAAGTAACTCTCCCATTATGTATCCGGCGCTTGCATCGCCCATTCCCATGTCTGCATGAGAATCTACATGAATGACCTGAAACGGTACCGTCATTCTCTCCGTCGCAATCAACTGGCCCCATCGGCCAAACATTTCGTGGTGGAATGTCACTATCGCACCTGGAAGGCGTTGACCTTCTATGAGGCCACACTGCTTCGTCAGAAAATCTTTTACTTTGCCGAGTGGCACGGTTCGAAGTCTTCACCCGCAAGACGCCCGTTCTGCTCGAATCGAGACGGTCTTGGTTCGAGGAAGAAATCGAGGTCAATATCCAGAACTATCATGACACAACTTTCTATTGATGATCTTGACATTTCAAGCCAGCAGCTTACTCACCACATTCCCATGCACGTCCGTCAAACGAAAATCGCGGCCCTGAAAACGGTAGGTCAGCTTGGTGTGGTCGAAGCCGAGCAGGTGCAGGATCGTGGCGTGCAGGTCGTGGACGTGGACTTTGTCGGTGGTCGCGTTGAAGCCGAACTCGTCGGACTCGCCGAGCGTGGTGCCGGGCTTCACGCCGCCGCCGGCCAGCCACATGCTGAAACAATTTGGGTGATGGTCGCGGCCGTCGTTGCCTCCTTGCACCATCGGAGTACGGCCGAACTCGCCGCCCCAGATGACCAGCGTGTCGTCGAGCAGGCCGCGTTGCTTGAGGTCGCGCAGCAGCGCGGCGGCGGGCTTGTCGGTCGCGCCGCATTGCTCTTTGAGGCCGCCGACCAGGCCGCCGTGATGGTCCCACGCTTCGTGGAAGAGTTGAACGCAGCGGACGCCACGCTCGACCAGCCGCCGTGCCAGCAGGCAGTTGTTCGCGAAGCTCGCTTTGCCCGGTTCCGCGCCGTACATCTCCAGGATGTGCTTGGGTTCGTTGGTGATGTCCATCAACTCCGGCGCGCTGGTCTGCATCCGAGCGGCCATCTCGAAGGCGCTGATTCGCGCGGCAATCTCCGGGTCGCCGACCACGCCGAGCCGCAGTTCGTTCAACTGCCGCAGCGTGTCGAGCGAGTCGCGGTTCGTTTGCGAGTCGATGCCGCGCGGGTTGTCGAGAAACAGTACCGGCTCGCCCGACGACCGGAACAGCACGCCGCTGTTGACCGTCGGCAAAAAGCCGTTGCCCCAGTTCGATTGCCCGCCGCTCGGCCCCTTCTTGCCCGACGAGAACACGATGAACCCCGGCAAGTCTTGAGCCTCGCTGCCCAGGCCGTACATCGTCCACGCGCCGAGGCTCGGCCGGCCGAACTGCTGCGCTCCGGTATTCATCATGATCTGGCCGGGAGCATGATTGAACGCATCCGTGACCATCGACTTCACGATCGCGATGTCATCGACAACGCCCGCCAGATGTGGCAGCAACTCGGACAACTCCGCTCCGCAATCGCCGTGTCGAGCAAACTTGAACTTCGGCCCCAGCAACGTCGAGTTCGGATTGATGAACGCTGCTCGATAATTCTTGATCAGCTCAGGCGGCGGTAGCTTCCCGTCCCACTTCGCCAACTCCGGCTTATTGTCGAAGAGTTCGAGATGCGAAGGAGCTCCCGCCATGAAGAGGTAAATCACTCGCTTGGCCTTCGGAGCGAAATGCGGCTGCCGGCCTGCAAGCGGATTGCCGATTGTCGTCGCCTCGGCTCGGTCATTCGCCATCAGCGATGCCAAAGCAGCAGTGGCCAAGCCGACGCCACAGTCTTGAAAGAACCAGCGGCGAGTGACCTGCTGGCGAAACAGTTCGGACTCAAGGGGCGACACGTTCATGGACATCTTCCGACTCATCCAACAAGTTTTGAATCTCATCGTCACACGCGATTCCGTCACCTGCTATCCGTGACGATCCAGCTCGGCAAACAGGTCACGAACGGAAAGTTGAAATCCCGGCAAGACTTGGCCGCAATCGAGCGTTGCCTCTTCATCATGAAGAACAGAAACAAGTGGGTTGGTGAAGACTACGACACTCCGCGTTCTCAAATCGACTAGCCACACCAGTTCGGCTCCGGCGGCGAAGTAATCGCCGCATTTGACCTGCATTTCCCCCTTGGTATTGGACTCGCTCAAAACTTCGATGGCCAAGTTGGGCGCCAAATCTGGAATTGGATCTTGAGGGACTCGCCTGTTTGGACAGCGGTCCCATGAAACGAAGGCGACATCCGGAATTCGGACCAGCCCCGGAAACAAGCGCATCATGCCGTCTGGACCAGTCACGATTCCCAGATTACGAGCGACTACAAATTCTCGCAGCCACTGGACCATGGCCATCGCTAAATACGATTCGCGGAATCCCATCGCCTTCTCCACCAAGACTCCGTTGATCAACTCGCACAAGATCCCATCACGTTCCGCCAGTGCCAGCACGTCGGTCTCAGTGGCCAATCCAGGCAAAGGATCAAATCGGACGCGGTCAGGCGGGACACCACCCAATCGACGAAGCAAGTCTCCGAGCGTCACCAGAGGTGGGGACATCACGGTGTCGGACATTTGATCTTCTCCGTTCGCGTTCGGTCAGGTTCGGAAAATCGAAAATACACTCCCAAAGTGACCCACATTATGCCAGCAATAACGCTCACTACCATCCCGTGAGTCAGCGACTTCGACCGAAACTTCCATTCGATCAAATGCTCTCCAGCCGGGACATCGACGCCACGATACATCCCTTCGACACGGCGAGCTTCCGCTGGTTGACCGTCGATGGTCACTTCCCAGCCAGGATAGAACAAGTCGGTGAGAATGACTTCGCCGCCACTCGATGAGCTTGCTTGCAGAGTCACTTGGTTAGCGCGGTAATCGGTCACTCGGACGGAAGCATCTGCCGAGGTATTGGCGAATCTCACTCGCCCCGGGGCGTCATTCAGTTGGTACAAAAACAAAGGCTCATTCGGCGAACGACCCCACGCGGGATGGATCAGTGGGTCATAGCCGCGCCAGACAAGTTGAACGGGCCAATGTGCTGAACTCAGGGGCTCGAACCGCAGCAAGTGAGTGACACCCG
>CAIJTL010000400.1 GCA_903823545.1 uncultured Planctomycetaceae bacterium | reverse complement strand
GCTCTCCGTCATCAGCGGCCAAGCCGTGAGCGTCAACTTCGTGACCACGAACGGAACCGCTCTCGCCAACAGCGACTACTCGACGCAATCCGGCACGCTGATCTTTGCACCCGGCGAAATGTCCAAGTCCATCGACATCGCGATCAACGGCGAAACACTCGACGAACTCAACGAGACCTATTTCGTCAAACTCTCCGCCGCGACCAACGCAACCATCACCGACAGCAGTGGACTCGGCACAATCACCGACGACGATCAGGCTCCCACCCTCTCGATCAACGACGTTACAGTCGCCGAAGGTCACTCCGGTCTGATTACGGCGACCTTCGCGGTTACTCTCTCCGCTGCCAGTGGCCAAACCGTGAGCGTCAATTACGCGACCGCCAACAACACCGCGATCGCATCGGGCGACTACACTGCGGCCTACGGGATGCTGACCTTTGCTCCCGGAATGATCTCCAAAACGATCACGGTCTCGATCCGAGGTGACATCGTGAAAGAACTCGACGAGTTCTTCTTCGTAAACCTCACTAATCCGCTCAACGCAACTATCGCCGACAGCCAAGGGCTAGGCAAAATCATCAATGATGACTGACCTCATAAAGTAGCTCAGTTGCTCCGCAACTGAGATTCCCAATGCGTGACCGATCGCAGTGAAACGCAGCTTTGGGAGTCGAACCACCACCGAAGGCGAGTCGCGGAGCGACTCACCTACGAACATCCTGCCATGAAACCCAAAGCAGCTAGCGAACGACCCCTGCATTACACACAACCCCCAAACGGCTTGCTGGCATTTTCTCAACCAGCAAACCTTTGGGCCGGAATCGCGACCGGCCTGGGACTTCTGGCATTCATTGGACTGTTCATCCAAAACGCCATCGCCCATCCGAACGTTGAAACCATCACGTCGGCGATCGGTGCGAGTTTTGTCACGCTGCTCTGCTTTGGGATCATTCCCGCCGTATTGCTGCGTCGCCAGCGCATCACTCTCAACCACGTTGGATTGGAAAGCCGCTTTGTTCTTGTCGCCGTGCCCGTCTGGCGCAACTTCATTCCGTTGGATGACCTCGTGAAAATCGACTCGATCTGGGATGGCGGTTCCGACGAAGGATCCTGTGCGCGGCTGTTGATTCACACCAAGACCGGCGAGACCAAATGGGGTATTGATGCGTCCGACAATGAGATCGAAGTCCTCGCAAAACGGCTCAGCCAATGTCTAAGGCAACTACGGAATCTCTCGACAACGTGACGCAATGATCTCGACGAGTTCGTTTAAAACAAAAACCGCAAACCGTCGAAGCCGATTGTGAAAGCCTCGTCGATTTCGGCTGCAAGGTCGGTGACGACGTCACCGGTGTCTTTGCCAAAGCCACTGCCACCGGCGATGCGGTCGGTGCCAGTTTCCCCAAAGACGCTATCAACTCCCGCTTGTCCGACCATTTTGTCGTTGCCCGATCCTCCATACAGCGTGTCGTTGTCCGCTCCACCGAGGATCGTATCGTCGCCCGCTCCACCGTTGAGGTAATCGTTTCCGGCATCGCCAACGAGGCCATCGTTGCCGTTACCGCCGAGGATGGAATCGGCTCCATCGCCACCGATGAGAGTGTCATTGCCGTTGCTACCGGTGAGCGAGTCCTTCCCGCTCCCGCCGTTGACGATGATCGTCCTAAGCGTCCCAGCCGCCAACGTGGCCATGTTGAGGCTGTCGTCGCCACCGTTGAGATCCACGATCAACGCGCTACCGGTGATCAACGACAACGGAACGCGGACTTCATTGTTTGAAAACAATGTGCCGATGCTGGTTGTCAGGCGATTGATCGAGTCCTTGATGACCAACTCATTCGAGGTGTTGCGAGTGATCGTCAGTCGGTCGGGTCGATTGACGTTGTCGGTGATGTGCAATTGGCCGGAGCCATCCAGACTGACAATGTTCCCGAGATCAACATCGTCGTTCGTGATCGTCCCTGTGGCAGAGAACGCTGTTCCTGGCAGGTAAGCCGAACTCGACAGCAACGTGATCATGATTGTCTCGTTGAGTTCGACGGTGGAGTCGGCGGTCGGATCGAGAGTAATCGTTTTGGTGGCCACTCCGACATCGAACGTCACGCTCCCGGCAGTTGCTGAAAAGCTAGCAGCACCGGTCTGCGTGTAATCGCTGCCGAAAGTTGCCGATCCACCGACGCTGAAGGGGATCGTCAACACGCTGCTGGTGGAACCCGTTCGCGTGAAGGTGATCACGAGGTTCGGCGTTCCGTCTTCGGCAACACTGCCGCTCGACGAAACCGATACGACGGGGAAGACCACATTGGTGATCGTCCCCGTTGCGGAGGAAATGGATCCGATCACGTACATGGTTCCGGAAGTGATCCGCAGAATCACGCTCTCGTCACCTTCGCTAAGGCTGTCAGCTTGCGGATCAATGGCAACAGTCGCAGTGCTCGCGCCTGGAGCAAACGTCACACTGCCGCTGGTGGAACTGAAGCTCGTCGCTCCGATTGCCACGTAATCAGCGTTGAACGTCGCGGCTCCGCTGACGGAGAAGTTCACGGTCGCACTGCTGGTCGTCGAGCCGGTGCGTGTGAAGGTGTAAACGAGGTTTGTCTCACTGTTCTCGGCCACTGTTAGCGGAGTAACGGCCAACGAGATTTCCGGGAGCTGATTGATAATCGTGCCGACAGCAATGCTGTCGGCTCCGAGCGAGTAATTGGGATTACTCAGCAGAGTCAGTGTCACAGTCTCATCCAATTCG
>CAIJTL010000399.1 GCA_903823545.1 uncultured Planctomycetaceae bacterium | reverse complement strand
GTCTTCTTGTTTCGTCAGCGTTGCTCCTCCGGCTGATTTCATTTCAGCCACGTCCAGGATCATCCACTTCGCTTTGATCTGCGATTTCCCTTCAGCACGCAACGCGGCTTCGGCCTTCTCCCAATCGGCAAATCGTTTCGCGAGCGACTCGCTTTCAAACTTCGTCAGTGCGTCGGCAATCGGCGTGTGAACGACATCGAACGCGGCCTTCTCTTTTTTGTACGTCGCGGGATCGAGGTCGAGATCGACTTCACTCCGCACGGTCGTCGTGAAGGTCGCGGTCATGCGGTAGTAATCAGCCGCCGGAAACGGATCGAACTTGTGATCGTGACAGCGAGCGCATCCAACCGTCAGTCCGAGGAACGCGCCCGTCGTCGTCGAGGTCATGTCGTCGAGCGCGTCGTATCGAGTTCGCTCAACTTCGTTCGCTGTGATCTGAGTCGGGAACACGCCCGCTCCCAAAAAGCCCGTCGCCATTTGCGCGAGCGGCACATCGGGAGCAAACTCATCTCCCGCGAGCTGCCACTTCACAAATTGGTCATACGGCATGTCTTGGTTGAATGCCTGAATGACGAAGTCGCGGAAGTAGTAAGCGAACGGACGATCGTAGTCCTGCTCAAAGCCGTGACTCTCCGCAAAGCGTGCCACGTCGAGCCAGTGCCGTCCCCAACGCTCACCATAATGTGGCGACGCCAGCAACTTATCGATCACTTTTTCAAACGCACTTGGGTCGGGATCGTTTGCGAATGATTCAATCTCTGCCGGTTCCGGAGGGAGGCCGATCAAATCGAAATACGCTCGGCGAATGAGCGTCCGACGATCAGCGACTGGATTCGGAGTTAAGCCCTTCTCCTTCAACTTCGCGATAACGAACTGGTCGATCGGAGACCGTGACCACATTGTTGAATCACCCTCTACTTTGGCGTGAGCAACAATCGTCAGTGGTTGAAACGCCCAAAACTCGCGAGCGTCGCTTGAAACTTCGCGATGAATCCAAGCCTTCGGATCTTTGACATCGTCCTTCAACGACTTGTCATAAGGTGCACCCAAATCAATCCAGCGAGCGATAGCCGCGATATGCAGATCAGGCAGCTTTGCGCCGTCGGCCGGCATGTGAGGCTCTTCTTCCTGCTTGATCAACTTCATGAGCAAGCTCTCCTTCGACTTACCCACAATCGCGACGACTCCCGTTTCGCCACCCTTCAGCAATGCCTCGCGAGTTGTCAGATCGAACTTTCCTTCAATCTTTTCGCCGCCGTGGCACTTCACACACCGTCCGACGAGAACTTGTCGAACCTCTTTGCGAAAGAGTTCCAGGCCCGCTGCTCGATCCTTCGCATGTGCGGGATCAACGGCGTTGTCTGTGGAGTTTGATTTCGTCGCCGGTTGATCGGCAGCGGGAATCAAAGACGCCACGATGAGTACGGCACCAGACGTCGTGAGTGAGGCGAAGCAGTTCAGCCAGCGAGACCGAATCGTCATTGCGAGAATCCTTGCGAACATCGTAGGCGGGACGGCAGTCGAAGCGATCAAAGAGAAACCGACTCGACCGTTGATTGAGTCATGTGCAATCTAACGCTCACACGCAGCATCGCCAAGAAGCGAGACAACATCGTTGACCACCTTTTGCCGTCCCGTGCTCTTTCTCAACGATCGACAACTTGCCAACCTTTGAGCTGGATTTTGACGCTCACACAGATTCTCAAAACTGCTGATCGACGAGTTGTGAAAAATGACTGTTTCTGAATCACTCGCTGTTTGCACGATTGCCGAATTGGGTGCAAAACTTCGCGCGTGCGAATTCACTTCGGTGGAATTAACGAAGTTCAGCCTCGACCGACTGGATCGCATTGGTTCCAAGTTGAATGCTGTCGTGACAGTGACTCGCGATCGTGCTCTCCGAGAAGCGACCCAAGCCGACGAGGAGCTTCGTGCGGGACGTGATCGTGGACCATTGCATGGAATCCCCTATGGCGTCAAAGACCTCTTCGCCGCGAAAGGGTTTCCGACAACTTGGGGCGCACCTCCATTCAAAGATCAAACGTTTGATGCTGATGCTGCGGTTGTAGAAAAGCTCCGCGAAGCGGGAGCGGTTCTGGTGGCGAAGTTGGCGATGATCGAAATCGCTGGCGGACTCGGTTACCGACAAGCGAACGCCACGTTCACTGGACCGGGGCTCAATCCGTGGAATCTCAAGCGTTGGGCCGGTGGATCGTCGAGTGGTTCTGGCGCCGCTGTTGGCGCAGGGTTGGTACCGTTTTCTATCGGTACGGAAACTTGGGGTTCGATTATGACTCCCGCTGGTTATTGCGGAGTCACCGCCCTGCGTCCGACCTTCGGGTTGATCAGCCGACATGGCGCAATGACGCTTAGTTGGACGCTCGACAAAGTCGGGCCGCTGGCTCGAACCGCTCAAGATTGTTGTCTCGTGCTCAATGCGTTGGCGGGACGAGACGTTCGCGATGCGTCGTCTGTCGAAGCCACGAAACTTGCCGATGACACCTACACCCCGAAGTTCAAGTTGGCCGTTCTGCATGACGCAGTCGGCCAAGTTCAACCGGCAGTCAAAGCGAACTTCGAAGCATCGCTGAAAGTCCTCGAACGGTTTTCGACGATCAGTGAGATCAAGCTTCCTGACTTGCCGTATGGATCAGTCGCCTCATTAATCATCTCCTGCGAGATGGCTGCGGCGTTTGAAGGTCTCGCAAAGAGCGGCAAAGTCTGGGAAATGACCGCCGATGAAGATCGCTGGGGACTCTTCTCCGCGTTGACGATTCCGGCT
>CAIJTL010000398.1 GCA_903823545.1 uncultured Planctomycetaceae bacterium | reverse complement strand
TAACTCAATCAGAGTAAAACCTCGACGGCGCATGACGAATCTCCGAAAAAAGTAAATTCACCAAAAAAAACAATGGGGCGAGAATACTCACCTACTTCCGAAACTGTGGTGACGACTTCCGACACGTTATCGGAAGCATGAGGCGCTCTACGCTAAAACGCGCGATATCAACAAACAAGAATTGATGTATCGGGTAATTTATTAGGGATTCGTGAAGGCCGGTAGTGAATTGAATGGCCGGCTCATGCCTTGAATCAAAACAATCTCCTGTTGGCGACCGGGCATCGTCTCCCAAGATTCTTTAGCACCTCCCGGCCACTCGACATCAATTTGGACAGAGGTCGTGCCCGCAGGTAGCCCGAACCTCAGCCGATTTTCATTTGTTGTCAAAAAACCGTCGCCAGCGGTTCGCAGCCGAACAAGGTTTGTTTCCGCAGTGCGAACACGCACCAGAGCCCCGATCGGATCGCGGCACCCCGTGCGCCCGATAAGCCGCAACGCGAGTGTATTACTGGTTGAGGGGGTGCGATTTGTGACTAGCGCAAACGGTCCCTGCAAATGTGAGACGGCGAAATCAATTCGACCATCGCGATTCCAGTCCAATGTCGCCAAGCTACGGCCAAGATAGCGGCCTTGAAAGAACTGCCCCAATTGCTGCGACGGAACGTCTTCAAAACGGCGACCGTGATTGTTCTTGAGAATTTGTGGCGACATACGGTCAGGATCGCCACGCGACGAGCGCTGATCGACATGACCGTTGGTGACGACCAAATCCTCCCAGCCGTCTGAATCCAAATCGGCGAACTGACAGCCGAATCCAAGCATCCAGAAACTTGAATCGCGCAGGTTGAGCGGGCGAGTCAGATCGTCAAAGAAACCATCAGCGCGTTGTGAGTACAGCGTGTTGGATTCAGCAAAAAAATTCGTGATGAATAAGTCGATGCGCCCGTTGCCATTCGCGTCAGACGCGGCCACGCCCATCGACGCCTGGGCATGCCCATCATCGTCAAACGCAACACCTCGTACTAACGCTTCTTCACGAAATCGCGGCACACCATCGCTCGACATTCCCTGATTGATAAATAAGAAATTCGCGGTCGTATCATTGGCGACAAACAAGTCGAGTCGGCCATCACCGTTGAAATCCCAAACGACCACACCAAGCCCGCGTCCATCCGGCGCAAGAATTCCCGCTTCTTGCGAGACATCGCGAAACGTCCCATCTCCTTCATTCAGATAAAGCCGGTCATCCTCGGCAGGTAATAAATCGGGAGTGCAGGCTTTCCGTCGCCCCATCGCTTCTTGACATTCACGCTCAGTGGTTTCTTTGAGCTTCGTATAGTTGAGGACGTACAAGTCTGGCAGTCCATCGCCGTTGAAGTCTGCGAAGACGCTGCTGGTCGTCCACTCGTTTCCTGCCGAGCCAGCTACTGAGGTGACATCCTCGAAGGTGCCGTCGCCACGATTTCGGTAAATCCGATTCGGTCCTTTGTTGCCTACGTAGAGGTCCGGAAATCCGTCCTGATCGAAATCCCCCACGGCCACGCCATGCGAGAAATCTGGATCGCCCAGTCCCGATGCCTCAGAGACTTCGTCGAAGCGTTCGCCATACAGATTGCGGTAGAGCTGATCTCGGTGCATTGAGGTTGGTTTTAGTTCTCGCCAGTTGTTGGCTTGTGCCAAATACAGGTCGGGCCAGCCATCGAGGTCGTAATCGAGAACTCCGATCCCGCCGCCCATCACATTGAAAATATGTTCGAGCCGATTGGACTCCGTCGTCCCTTCAAAATACTGGAAGTTGATCCCCACCTTGGCAGCATCATCCGAAAAAGACCAAGCGGTTGTTGCCGATGCAACCGCTGTCTGAGAGGCTGCGGGGATATTGGTGGACGGCCAGCGAGGAGTCGCGAAGTCCTCGCGATTGAGTTTGCGGCCGGGCAGCCAATCCCTTGCTTGTAAGGAAGAATGTGAC
>CAIJTL010000397.1 GCA_903823545.1 uncultured Planctomycetaceae bacterium | reverse complement strand
GGCTACTAGGGCGAACTCGACGACGGAAACTGGAACAGCAGCAGGCATCCCTACCAGCGTCGGCCATCCCATCAACGGAGATGCGATAGCGTCCCATGATTCGGGACTCCGCTGACCTCGGCTCGATCGCTTTCCGACCGAGTCTTCAATGTTGCTTATCCGATTCAGCGGCGATGACCGCTTTGCAGGAGAGTCGTCATGTTACGCACGGGGCTTGAACTTTGGCTGTTTCTCAGCGGCATCGCGGTCTTCACACTGACCGCAGCCTTCTTGGACATGAAACATCGCCGAATCCCCAATGCACTTTCGGTCGCTGGCCTTGTGGTTGGTCTGGTATTTCGCATTGCGACTGATGGTCTACCTGGACTTGGCGATGCTCTGGGAGGTTTCGCGATTGGCTTCGGAAGTCTGCTGCTTCTCTGGTCCATGGGTGGCGGCGGAGGAGGTGATGTGAAGCTGATGGGAGCATTATCCGTCTGGCTTGGAACACGGCAGACGGTCCATGTCCTCATCCTCAGTTCGATCCTCGCGTTCTTATTCACGGCAATTCGAGGGGCGATGCGTCGCACGAAGTTTGAAACAACGGCCTCGCGACCCCCTCAAAAAGTGGCAGTCGCGTTCGCCGTCCCACTTGCAGTCGCGACCTGGACGCTCATCGGAATCAAGCTGCTCTAGTAACTTCAGTCACTTCGCAGCGTTGGTGCCCGGACAACTTCAGAAAAGTCCGGTAGCTAACGCCCTCCGGCTCACCTGGAAACTCGGCGCTCACATCATGCTCCCCCCGCTCGTTTTCAAGCCTTATTTTCGCCCACAAATATGGGGAGAAACTCGCTTACAACGACTGCTGGGAAAGCCGCTACCAGCCGGCGAACGCTTCGGTGAGTCCTGGGAAGTTAGCGCTCATCCTCTACATGTTAGTCGTGTCTCAGAGGGAAGCTTCGCTGGTGCCTCACTCACTCAACTCTGGGATTTGCACCGCCGTGAGTTTCTCGGACTGCAACGCTCACGATCAGCACATTCGTTCGAACGAAATCAGTTTCCTCTACTCATCAAATTGCTCGATTGCCACGAACCACTTTCGGTGCAGGTCCACCCCGACGATCGGGTAGCGAGTGAGTTGCTCGGCGAACCGAATGGCAAAACCGAAGCCTGGGTCGTGCTACACGCGGAGCCAGGTTCGCGTATTTACGCGGGACTGAAAGACGGAGTCTCACGCGAAGATCTTGAAGAGCATCTGGATCGCGGCGATGTCACAAATTGCTTGCATTCTTTTGAACCCCGCCCGGGTGATGGCCTTCTCATTGAGGCAGGCACAGTTCACGCCGTCGGTGGCGGCGTCCTCATGGCAGAGGTCCAACAAACCAGCGACGCCACGTTTCGGCTGTTCGATTGGAATCGCCTCGGCACTGACGGACGACCGCGTGAGTTACACCGCCACCAATCGCTCCGCAGCATCCATTTCGAAAACGGACCAATCGAACCAATTCGCCTCGCACCGTGTCGTTGTGAGACGTGCCACGACGAGGATCTCCTCGTGAGCTGCGAATACTTTTCAATGTCGCGAGTGAACCTTCGAGTCTCCTCGCGAACGCTCGATGACGAACCGTTGGCACTCTGGCTTGTTACCTCCGGACAAGCATTCTTGAACAACGAACTGACCGGTTATGATCGCACGTTTGCGGTCGGCGAAACTGTCCTGATCCCAGCTCAATCGCACGGCCTAACATGGTCTGCAAACCAGGCGACATTGCTGCGAGTGGAAGTGCATCAGGCACTCTGAGTTGTCGAGTCGCCCCTGACGTCGCAGCGTCGCGACAGCTTTGGCGTTTATGAAAGTTGCGTTCTGGTAAGCGCGACTGGGGAGCTTCAAGCCTGAACTTGTTGCAAGAAGCGTAAGCCTAAAACCTGTGAATCTACGATTCGACGTGGCGGAATTCGCGAGCATCCAGCTACGAAACCCCGAATGAATCACTTCAAAATGTGTGGGCTTATCGGAATCTCAAATGGATTCACATTAGTTCACAATTCGGATTCGATTGGAACCTATTTTTAACGGCCGAACAACTTGAGTTTGCGGGGTACTACGACTCTCCTGGGACGTTCGTTCGGGCCTGGTGACCCGAACTACGCAACCTCAATCTAAATTTGTTCAAACGCTATGAGCTCACCAATTATTTTTGAGCTCTTGGCAGATCCAGTTATTCGCTGACGGCGATCTTGAGCCGCAATCCGTTTCGAGTCAGGTTAACCACAAGCGGCTCTTGGCGATCATGCTTCTGAATTTCGCTGATTGCTTCGGATGGCGTGCCAACTCGGTGTCCGTTGATGGAATCGATCAGATCACCCGAACGGAAACCATGCCGTTGAGCGAGACTGTGTGGCAATGTTCGACGCACTAAGACACCTTCGCTTGATGATGACATCTGCACTCCAAGTTGAAACTTTGCAGGAGGCGGCAACTGTGCGCCAACCACTTCTCCCAACGCTGTCGGTGACTCAAGCTCCGCCAGTTCCTCACGAGGCGAAGAAGGGCTCGGTCGATCAGCGAGTTCAGACAACGCCATCGCCAACTCCGTCACAACATGCGACACCGACCTCATCCCACGATAGTTCAACAAGTCAGCATCGTCTGATGGCCGGTGATATTCAGCGTGAAATCCGGTGAAGAAGTGAAGGACTGGAACACCACGTTCAAAGAATGACGCATGGTCGCTTGGCCCATAACCCCCTTCGCGGAGCTGCAAGTCCAAGTGATACTCTTTCGCCAGCGGTTGCAGCAGAAGCTTCCAGATCGGCGAAGTTCCAACACCGTAAACCGTCAAATCGTCGTTACGAAGGCGGCCAACCATGTCGAGGTTAAGCATCGCAACTGTTGACTCAATTGGAAACCACGGGTCTCGAACGTACTTTTTACTGCCGATTAGACCAAGTTCCTCGGCACTAAACGCGATGAAGCAAACTCGCCGAGCCAGAGGGCTTTGCTGATGGATGCTCGCAAGTTGTCGAGCAACTTCGAGCAACACAACTGTCCCCGAAGCATTGTCGTCCGCGCCATTGTGGATCTCGCGTCGCCCCGTCATCTCCAACGAACCCCAACCGCCATAGCCCAGATGATCGTAGTGCGCACCAATCACAATGGTCTCGCTACTTATGGCCCCCTTCCCTTCCAACGTTCCGATCACATTCTTCAGCGTGCGAGAAACCTTCGGACGCTCGACACGCACCGAAAGCGAGACATTCTTGAGCGTCTGACTTTGCGTCTTCAGTGACGCATTGATCTCCGCCTCGACGTGATCGAGGTCAAAATGAGCAGCCTTCGCCAGCAGTTCGCTCAGAGCCTGGCGTCGCACGTGAATCACGGGCATTGCAGCGCCGGGAAACTCCGAAGACAGGTCGATCGACAACAACTCGGACGCATCGGCGGGCGTATTGAGACCTGACAGCGGATCGCACAACACGAGCGCCGACGCTCCTCGCGATAACGCCTCGCGAATCTTCGTTCGCAACAGAGCATGAACCGCTGGTTCGCGATTACTTGTCCGAGTTTTGGCGAGCCAATCGGCGTGAGTCGGCTCTGATCTCAATACGATCAAAACTCGCCCGCGAACTTCGAGATCCGCAAAGTCGTCATACCCCAGTTCTGGTGCTGAAATTCCAAAACCCGCGAAGACCAACGCGCCGGACGCCTGTTTTGGCTTCGGTACAAGCACTGTCGAAAAATCTCGACCGCGAGCGAGCGCATGCGGCACCGATTCCGAATCTTGAATTGCGACCTGCGACACCGTCGCCACTGACTCGCGAGTGAGCAGTGGAAACTCATAAAACGGTCCATGCCCAGTGGAGTTCGTGTTCAACCCAGCTTTCGCAAACTCCTGCGCAATGTGTTCCGCAGCTTTGTCGATCCCTGCCGTCTGAGTCCCTCGTCCTTCAAGTTCATCCGAGGCAAGATACCGCGCATCCGCTCGCAATCGCTTTTCAATGTCGATGTCCGAAAACTCAAAGCCGCGATGAGGTTTGAGTGGCAAGCCAGAAGAGCTCGCAGCAGCGTTCTTCACCGACGCCCGCGTCGTGACATTCGAGTTCGATTGCTTGGCTTTTGTCGCAGTGTTTGCCAACAACTTTGAATTGCTCGCATCCGCCCCTTGAGCGCGCATCACCGGCTTGCGAGTTTGTGACCACAAGCTTTTCGCCCACAGCGCTGACACGATCGCCGCAAGCAAAATGGCAAGGCGTATGTAACTCGAAGCGTGAGCGAGGGCGGGCGCTTCACGCGGCTCGTTATCGGGAGAACGACGCGCCAGCGAGTGGTCAACGCTGAGAGCGCTAACCGCGCCATGACCACTTGCGGCCGCGTCATGCTTGTTTCCAGGGGAGGTCGCATTTTCCCCTCGCTGACGTTTCGAGTTACGAAACAAAAACCGCTCGCAAAGCGAAAAGTTGAAAACCAACCCAGACAAGATGCCAAGTCCCGCTGCCCCCCAAGGATGTGCAGTAAACCACGCGAGCGACGAAATCAGCCCAACACGTACCCCCGTGTTTACAACTGCGCCAACCAAGCAACTCAGGCAGAACGCCAAGTAATCGCGCCACCAAGGTCGGTCGCCACTTGCAAACGTCAATTTTCGATTCAATAGAAAATTGCTCGTCATCGCGCACCAGATTGCGATGACCGCAGCGGGCCATGCCGTGATTCCAGCACGCAAGAGAAGCAAAAACATCGCCAAGTCAACGATTGCTCCGCTCGCTCCCACGAATCCAAACGAGAGAAACCGAGTCAACTTCGGAAAACGAAACCGATACAGCCGACCGAGGTGCCGCACATAATTGATCTGTTCACGCAGCGACAATTTACTTTCGCCGTGTAGACGGTTCTTGAATTCGATCGGGACTTCAACGGCCTTCGGCGTGTTGGTCTTTACGAGCAATTCCAGGCCGATTTTGTATCCGATCGGATCCAGTTTATCGTTTGCCTTCCAGAAATCTTCACGACGCAGCGCAAAGAAGCCCGCCATAGGATCGCTAACGGAAGTCAAAGGCCACGCCAGTAACGTTGCTACTTTGGAATTTAGCCAGCGACCAATTCCCCAGCCAGATTCTGTTGAGCCACCGGCAACATAGCGACTGCCGATGACAAATTTTGTTTGCGCATTCGGCGAATCGAGATCTTCTGTCATCGCTCGATAAAGCGTTGGAACATCTTCCGGTGGATGCGACAAATCCGCATCCATGCAAACCAAGACGTCCCCTTCAGCCACTCGCATTCCTGCGATCACTGCGCTCGATAAGCCGCGTTCTGCCGTGCGCAAAATCAGTCGTACCGGATACGACTTGCTCAACGTG
>CAIJTL010000396.1 GCA_903823545.1 uncultured Planctomycetaceae bacterium | reverse complement strand
TCCTGCTGTGAAGCGGCAGGGCTACATCGTTATCACCGCGCTTGACGCTTTCACAGCGAGATTTTGTGGTCGAGTTGCTCCGCAACTCGACGCCGAGTCGCGGAGCGACTCGGCCACAATGCGGTTCGACCGCGTTATTTCGTTTCTCTGACCGACTCAGGCAGCTTGGCACCTTTACTCAAATGCTCGGGAACGCCGAGCAGTGTGGGATCAGTCGAATTGTCTCCGACGATCTCAGGAATCGGACGGATGTCGAGCCACTCTTGGAGAGTGATCTTGCTCGGATCGGGTGGCTGAAAATTTCCCGGGACCAGAATCGGTCCAAGCCACAGCTCGGAATTCTCCATCAAAATTCGGTTGTGAATTCTGAGGCCATACACAATTCCGTAGTGCGTGCTACCGATGACTGTCTCCCCGTTTTGCTTGGCGTTGGTATTCACATACACGGTTCCGTTGATCGCGGCATCTGCCTGATTGTCATAGTCGCCAAGTCGATACTTCGCAGTCCAACGTTCGCCCGATTCAATGACGGTCAACGACGTCGGTGTGTCAGTTGGCAGCGGACTCTTTTGGTCAGAGGTCCGACGCGTCAGCAAGACATCCTTCATGATGTCGTCAGTGAAAAGCGACGGAGTCGATTGCGATGCTCGTTGAATCTCGAAACGAATGAAGAGTTGAGAGCCTGGCAGCGGCTCTTTGATTTGCACATCGCGATCCTCTTCGTCGATCAAGGAAACTCGCAACGTCGCCGTCCGATAGAAGCCGCCGTTGAACAGCTTTTCGTTTCGTTCATCGTTGCCGCGATAGTACGTCCCCCCGAGTTGCGGTGTTCCCTTCAACCGAATCGGTTGCGGATGTGTCCCTGTGGGAATCGCCGAGTGCGACGGGATCACGGCCTCGCGCAGTTTCAATTCAGTCGACGCCAACATTGCCGACTGTCTCATGCTGAACTCCACAATGTCCCACAACACGCCGCTTAATATTCCGACAAGCAACAGAACCGTGGAAACGTGTTGGGATGCTCGCCAGAGTTTGTTCCGCCAACCGCTCGACCATCGCACATCACCGACCGGAATCCGGCGAATGCGATCGCCAATCCCAATGCCGATCGCGAAGAACATCAGCAAATAGATTTTGATCTCGTGGCCCACGACCGAAAGCCGCTTCCACAAGTCCTCGCCATATCGAGTGACAAATTCAGTCGCTCCTGACGGCGGGATTTGATCCGGCCAAGGAGTTCCCAACTTGACCCAATGCTTGAGCGTTTCGACCTCCTGTTCCGCAAGGCGACCACCTTCCTTTGGCATCAGGATCGCGAGATCGTCGGTCGTCACTCGACGTAACAATTCACTCTCGTCGCTGGACTTTCCCACTAACGGTTTGCCCGAAAGCCCACCTTGCAGTGCATGAGCCTTGTCATCCAATCTCAAGCCCCCCTGTTGCTGATTCGGTCCATGACAGCTCCAGCAACGAGCTTTAAAGATCGGCATCACTTCGCGTTGAAAGTCGAACTCGACAACCTTCGACGCTTCGTGAGAACTACAGCCCGCGAGCGCAAGGATGCAGATGAAGGCGCCGGCGAAACTTAGAGCGCGAGGTTTGTGGCGATTCACTGACTCACCGATTTGGTTTTGAAAATCGTTTGAAGCTGTTTCAAAACTGGATTACTAACCCGAAGCGTGAGCGAGGGCGATTCCACGCATGAATTCCCGCCGCACTTGCTCACGCTTCGGGTTTGTTTTGAAACTGCCTCTCACAAAGACCCCATTGGTCATTGAGGTTTGGAAATTTAGATTTCATTGGACATTGGAACTTGGGATTTGACCCAGTGGCCTGCTCCGCCCGCCGGCCTACTTCGCACTCAGTTTGAGCTTGCCGTTGTGGCGAACGAAATACAAATCGAATGCGACATCAAACGGGATGTCAGGTCGTCCCGCAAAAACGATTCGCTCGCAGAGTTCTCTCGCGGCAATGCGAGATCGTTCTCGCCCCGCTTTTCCAGCGAGTTGTTCGGCCGTTTGTGAATTGGCCCAAGCATAGATCGCAGCGGCCAGTTGTTTGCGTTGCGGTCCAATTCGCTCGCGCAAGGCGGTGGCGAATTCTGGCGATGTGCTCAGATAAACTTTCGCGGCAAACGAGTTCTTGTCTTCGGGCTGACCGAGGTTCAACGAAACGTTCCCGACATTAGCAAACGCGACGTTCGCATTCGCGATAGGCATCGGCATCAATGATTCACGTCGTTGTGCGAGCAGCCAGTCGTAGAGCGCTTCGTTCTTGTAGGTTTCGGTCCAACTGTCGTGGCCCGCGTCGGGATACACAGTGAGCTTGGAAGAGCCTCCCACTTTTTGAATGGCCGACACCATTTCTTCCGACAGCTTCAGCGGTACTCCCACATCCTTGGCACCGTGAAAGACCCAAATCGGTGTGCTCTTCAGTTGCGCCGCATCATCGGGGTCGCCGCCACCACAGATCGGGACCACGGCAGCAAACCGATTCGGGTATCGAGCGGCCAGTGTCCAAGAGCCGAATCCACCCATGCTCAAACCTGTCAACGAAACTCGCTGCGGATCAGCGTTGAACCGAGTTAAAACATCGTCGAGCAACTCCGCCAGCAACTGCTGCTGAACGTCCCCCGGCCACCATTGATCCTTCGGGCATTGCGGTGAAATGACGATGAATGGGAAGTCTGCCCGCTCCTCAACCAACTTCGGCGGCCCATGCACTTTGACCAGCTTGAGATCATCACCTCGTTCGCCTGATCCATGCAGAAACATCATCACCGGCCACTTGCGATGATCGGTCCCATACGCTTTGGGAAGAAACATCAGATAACCAAACCGCTCACCCGGCAACGCGGGACTCACAAAATGTTGCTCCACTTGCTTGCCGGGAGTCGGCTGCTCATCAGCTTTGAGCCAACTTGACGAAAGTAACCAGAAAGCCAAGACCAGCAATTGAATCCGCTTCGATCTGCAAAGCATGTCGCTCTCCAACTTCGCGAAATGACAGAACCACGGAAGATGATAGTCCGACTGTCTTTCGAGAGCGAAGAACTCCACGCAGCATGTCCTACTTCAGTGTCTATCCGAAAAGCGAGGGCGTGGCTCCCGAAATGCGGCTTCTCGGATAGCCTCTCAGTACTTGTGTGTGGTTCTGTCGTCTCCACAAAATTCGATCTCGTCTAAAACTCTCTCACCACTTCTCGACCGTTGCGCGTGCAGAGATTGCGAAAGACCGTCGCGTTGATTGAGTAGCTCAATTGGCGAACACGACCGTCAGCGAACACGAAATGAACGACGCTGGTATGAGACGAGCCAAAGCGATTGGAGCTGGCGGTTGCTGGTCCCGTTGTCACAGAGGGATGTTGAGAATCGGGAGCAGGTCGATTCCCCGTGCTGCCGTTGCGAAAGATGTCGTTGTCCCAGCCGGGTGAATAGTACGCCTCGTTATCGTCGTTGATGCGGCCGAATCCAATGCCCAATTGCTTTTCACCAACCATGATGGTGGTTGAAGTCCCATCGACCACATCGGCGATCCTGACAGGCTGTTCGCCTCGATGTGCGAGGATGCCATTGGTCACAGAAGAGCTGCTCCCGGTATTCCCCGCGTAATCACCTTTCGCCCAATTGACGTAAACAGCCGGTGCTCGCCGAGTGGGGCAGTAAAAAACGGGGAGCGGAGTTCGCTTCAACTTGTTGTCGTCCGGTTCTTGCCAGAGCGATTTCTGCTCCAGGAACGGCATGATCTGATACGGCCAACTCCATTCGCTGCGATCTGCGGGAGAGGTTGTGTAGACCGTACCTGTGCCGCAGCCAGTCGCAGCGGCCAGTGGGTGGACCGGAGCATCGCAGCCATCTTTCCCGCCATCAGGGAAAAATCGATACACCTCGTGGTAGTTGTGAAACGCGAGGCCGATCTGCTTGAGTTGATTCTTACACTGAGCTCTCCGCGCGGCTTCGCGAGCTTGTTGAACCGCTGGCAGCAATAGGGCGACCAAGACGCCGATAATGCCGATGACCACGAGCAATTCAATCAGCGTGAAACCACGTGCGGCGATTGGCTCAGTTGTGCGCATCTTGGATATTCTGGATTTGGACATGACTCTCTCGAAGGTGCGATTCAGTCAATTCACGATTGAAGCCTTTGAGGTTTTGGTCGGCGAGCATCGGCTCCCAATGCGCGGCGGCAATTTGGTATTCGGTTAATGCCTCGGCGAAATGCCCTTGTCGTCGATGAGCAATCGCCAAGTGAAAATGACTGGAGCCGAGATACCAGCGTTGTGAGTTTGTCGCTTCGTCCGACTTGACGACGATCGTCCAATGTCGAATCGACTCGACGAAATCGGCGACGGACGCATCCGGCTGACTTTCGTTGAGCCGTTTCTTGCCCCACATGTAGTGGCTCTTCGCGATGCCGTCATGAGCATCGTGGACACGATCAGCCCAGGCTCTCTCCAAACGCTCCGGAGTTTCGGGCTGACCAAGTTCCTCCGGATGTTGGCGGCGATACTCATCGAGCGTCAGGACCTCTTGAAATCGCTCGATCGCTTCGGGGTAACGTTCCATGAGCAGCAAGACCTTGCCGCAGTTGCGTAAGCCCGTTGCCTGATGACCGAGAAAGGAATCCTTCTGCAACTGCAGCAAACTGGGGAACGGCACTTTCGTTGCGACGAGTTCCCGCCAGGTATCCACCGCCGCTTCACACCGTCGCAAAACTTCGTCTGCTTTCAGTGCGTTCCCCGCGAGTCGGTATTGATTCGTTTGGCAATACGCCAAACGGTGTCGCCAAATGACGGCATCGGGTTGATTCAAGACGCGCTGTTCAAGCAGTGCCTGAGCTTTCTCGTAACAGTGCAAAGCCGCCTGATGATCCTTCCGTCGGTACCACTCTTCCGCGAGATCCATCTGCGTCGCCATGAACCAATGCAGGGCTTCATCGCGCTCCAACAAGACCGTCGTACCAAGTTGCTCGAATGACTGGTCGGCAGCGAGCCACCATTTGAGAGCCGCATCGAGGTCCTTTTCACGTTCACAAACTTTTCCAAGAGCAAACTGCGAGACCGCACACTCAACCTGCAACGCTGAGTCGCTTGCGTGCTGTTCCAGAAATCCCGCGTAGTACTGTCGTGAACGAACCAGTTCCGACTTGTTCGCGACCTCGCCGTACATGGCACGCACCGCTTGATGTGCTTCGTGGAAATGTTGTCGAGTGTCGTTCAATCGCTTTTGAGCTTCGAGCGTTTTCTGACCTGACGATCGGACCTCCGGCAACCAGGTGCCAAGCATCACCAGCAATACCACCACGGCCGCACTCAATCCGACAAGCAACGGTTGGCGGCGACACCACAACTGCAACTTACTCCACAGAGTGGGGCGCTTCGCCTGGATCGACCGACCGTTCAGAAATCGCTGTAAGTCATCTGCTAACTCGTCCGCAGACGAATATCGATCAACGGGGTTCCGTCGCAAACACTTCAAGCAGATCGTTTCGAGGTCTTTCGGAATCTGGGCAACCAACTGTCGCGGTGCCACAGGTTCTGTTGTCCGTAACATCTCCAGAGTCACCACAGAATTGTTACCACCCACGGGCGGACGACCGGTGAGCAGTTCGTAAAGGATTGCACCCAACGCGTAGATGTCGGTCGCCGGAGTCAGCGCAGTACTCGGACCACTGGCTTGCTCCGGGGACATATAGCTGGGAGTTCCGAGCAGCACACCAAACGACGTGTGATCGGCCACTTGATCCAGTCGCTTGGCCAGACCAAAGTCACTGATCGTCGGCTTCCCATCAACGGTCATGAGGATATTCGATGGCTTCAAATCGCGATGTAAGATGTTTCGCTGATGAGCAAAGTACGCCGCGCGAGCAAGAGTCTCGACCAACCTTGCCGAATCTCGCGCCGGCCAGGGCCTCCCCGATAATTGCTGCGCCAAACTACCACCGGGGACATATTCCATCACATAAAATGGGGTCTCAGAAACTTCGCCGTAGGCCATCACTCGCACGATATGCGGATGATGTAGCTGAGCCGCCGCGATCGCTTCTTGTCGAAATCGTTGAAACAAATCATCGCTGCGTACCACAAATGGATGCAGCGTTTTGATCGCCACGAGCCGTTCCAAGCTTCGTTGCCAAGCCAGGTGGACAACACCCATGCCACCTCGCCCAAGCTCATCTCGAATCTCAAAATCCGACCACTCTGTGCGACCAAGATCCGAAAGCTGTTGCGACCGGTCTCCTGATCGGGCCACTGATGACGGCGCGACGTAGATTTGCGTATTGCGACCATCGTTTTCTGCAGTCATTAACGCGGTCATCGATTCTCGCCATTGCGGAAATCGTTTTTCGTACTCTGCTAGAGAAAGCAGTGGCTCAAAGCGCCGACGCAGTTGGAACTCGGCTCGAATCAGTTGCCCGACAACAACGCGATCACGACTCAGGTCTGGGTAACGCTCTAAATACTCTTCGACTCGCGCGGGCTCTCTGCTTTTGAGCCGGAACTCCAAATCGGTCAAAACCAATTCCGGCAGAAGTGCCTGACGAGCCTCCGGCTCACACGGCAAGAACTCACCAAGATTCGGCTGATTTCCAGCGAACCATGCTCGCTCAAACTTCCGAACGATCGCTTCCCACTCGTCAGGAAACTCTTGTGGACCATCGATCGAATTGTGAAGCACGCCGATCGCGTGCAAATCATTTTGATTCACAAGACGTATCCAGGTTGTTTGCCGTCGCCGATGTCGCGCATCGTCAACAATGACTCGCGATGTTCGACCGAAGTCTCTGCTCTCTAACGACGATCACATTGCCACAGCATCTAGTTCAATTGATTCGATGTGACTTAATCGATTGCGCAAACGTCGTTCCATTTGCTGCAACCGCCGACGCACCGTTTGCTCCGAGCAACCGACCATCGTGCTGATCTTCGGCGAATGATGTCCTGCCAAGTGTCCCGCGAGAATTGATTGATCGTCTGCTGAAAGGTCTTGTAGAAACGACTCGACGACTTCGCCGACCGCCGCTTGATCGTCTGGAAACGGTTGCTCGTCTACCGGCTCAAAGTAATCCACGTCATCGGATTCAAATTGCGAATCGAGCGACCACTCGCGACGAACATCGCGTCGCTGAGCCATCAAGAACGCCACTCGATTGCGGCACTTGCAAACTGCCAACCGCACCAACAATCCCCACACGCCGTTCCAATCCTGGAACTCGAATTCACCCTTTCGGTGCCGCCGAAAGAACGAGCGAAACACCGACTGCGAAATATCCTCCGGCTCCACCTTGTGCCGTAGATAACGACTCAATTGGCGATCGACGACCACCACCAACTGCGTCGCGAAACGATTTGCCAGCTCCGTTTCTGATAGCCATGTCTCGCGGTTCGACCCCACATCCGAGTCGGACTCCACGTCCAAACATTGCACATCATCAGCAGCCATCATCGCCATTTTGAAGAACCTCAAACGACTGAGTCACCTAAGCCCTGGCAACGGCGGAGCATTCTTTAACGCGCCGAGACACATCGCAAGCGGGAGTCGCACAACTTAAATGGCCAACAAAAATCTTCCACAAAAAAATTGAAAAATTCACTCACCGGGGGTGAGCGGACCCCGGTGGCAAAACTGATTTAGAGACGGCGGATCAAATCATTTTGGCGAGCGGACGGCATCATTCCCCAGTCTTTAGTGGCCGTTGATCGCGGTTTTTGTCACAGCGCGGCTGTCGTCCGTAGGAGGAGTAGCGTCATTTTGGAATCACCTTCACCCACACATTGGCAAATCAGCGATGGTGCCCAGAAGCAATGCGCATGCTCCTGTTGACGAATTTGATCAAGCAGGTTGCTCCAATCGCACTGAGTCGTCGTTCCGTGAAGTGAAGTTCGACTACACGCCGACGTTGCCACAAATTCTGGAGCACACCGGAGTTTCGTTGCTCATCTCGACCTACCAAGCGGGCAAGCTGGTTGTCTTGGGAGTGCAAGACGGAAAGCTGACGGTCTCCGTGCGAAACTTCGACCGCGCGATGGGGGTCGCCGTTGGGCCTCACTCGGTCGCCGTCGGAACCAAACGACAGATTCAGTTCCTAAGCCCGGCTCACGAACTGGCTCCGAAGCTGGAAC
>CAIJTL010000395.1 GCA_903823545.1 uncultured Planctomycetaceae bacterium | reverse complement strand
CAAGAACGCGTTCTGCTTGCACGAAGAAGATGTTGGATTACTTTGGAAGCATACCGACTGGCGAACGAATCAAAGCGAGGCACGCCGATCGAGGCGATTGGTCGTCTCGCTCATCGCAACCGTCGGCAACTACGAATACGGCTTCTTCTGGCACTTTTACCAGGACGGTTCGATTCATTGCGATGTGAAGCTAACCGGGATCATGAACACGACCTCGTTGAAGCCGGGTGAGAAATCGCGGTTTGGCAACGAGATCGCTCCGCAAGTCAACGCGCCGTTTCATCAGCACATCTTTGCCGCTCGGCTTGACCCGCGAGTTGATGGCGACGCGAACTCGGTCTTCGAGGTCAACACTGTGTCGATTCCTCGCGGCCCGGAGAATCCACATGGCAATGCCTTTCGTGCGGAAGAGACGTTGCTCGCTAGCGAACAGTCGGCTCAGCGATCGGTCAACAGCGGTTCGGCACGCTTCTGGCGAATCGCCAACACGCAGCAGCGCAACCGTCTTGGTCGCCCCGTCAGCTATCGACTGATCCCAGGCGAGAATTGTCCGCCATTCGTACAACCCGATGCTGCCGTAATGAAACGCGCCGGCTTCGCGGCACATCACCTGTGGATCACCCCGTATGAGCCCGCCGAACGCTATCCCGCCGGTGAGTATCCGAACCAACATCCAACAGGCGACGGCCTTTCGCACTGGACGACAGCCAATCGTAGCGTCACCGACACTCCGCTCGTGGTTTGGTATGTCTTTGCTCACAACCACGTTCCGCGTCCCGAAGACTGGCCGGTGATGCCGGTTTCGTCGCTGGGATTTTGGCTCAAGCCAGATGGCTTCTTCGATCAGAATCCAGCGTTGGATTTGCCACCCACAATCTGACGTGATGATTTTCAGTGACACCGAGCAGCGGAGTGCTGGCGGCCTTCCGGTGCCGCCAGCACATTTCCTTTCAGCAACCTCCCGCGAGCATCGCGTCCGTTAGCACCGTTTGTTACCGGATCAGTCATCGTCATATCTCCTTTACTTGCTTCGGTCTTGGCCAGCGTCCAGGACTGCCAGAATCATTGGTTTCACCGTTCCAGATACCGTTCCCCACGCGGCGACGATCCGGCCAAGTCCGGGTCAAGTTCGACCTCCAGTGGTGCCGCAACGTTTGCAGATCAACTCCGTAAGGGTGGAAAATGCTGCCCGCCTTGCTATTTTCGTAACTCGTTATTGGGGTTGAGTCTAACACATTCATTGAACAGCGCTATGAACAGCGCTATGTACCCGAAAGGGCGAGTCAATCGCACCAGAATTGACCGGCCTATTCGCAGGGACGACATCGGCTCGGTCAGCATCCAAAGCCGCCAGAATCATCCGCTTCACGACCGCCGACAGCTTCGGCCACACGCTCACGACGCGCATCAGTTCGGGATCAGTTTCAGCAACCGATATCAACGCTTTGCAGCCGTTTTCTGGGGTATCTGTTGCAACCATTTGTGCAACCACATTCAGAAAACCCTTGTTTTCTCGATGTTTGCATCGGTCTACGGAACCGAAGGGAAACCTTCACAGCAAATCCTTCTCAATCCTCCGAACCAAAAACGGCGAGACGTTCTTGACTCACCTGAATTCCTGAAACTCTTTCGTATTCTGCGCTACACTTCTATTAAGTTGATGTGGTCGCGAGATCACTATAGAGTGCGCGGTTTATGTCATCGATTGGATTGGTATCTTCGCTTCATGTCAGCAGCGGCGTCAGTATTTTCGCATCATGGATATCAGTTAGGCGTTCGTCCCGGCCGTGGAGGTTGTAGGTGACGCGTTTGTGGTCGAGGCCCAGTTGGTGCAGGATTGTGGCGTGCAGGTCGGCGACCATGACTCGATTTTCGACGGCGTGGTATCCGAGCTCGTCAGTCGCCCCGTAGGCTTGGCCACCTTTGATGCCGCCACCGGCGAGCCACATTGAAAAGCCTTGCTTGTGGTGATCACGACCGTCGCCCGATTGGCTGACGGGGGTGCGACCGAACTCGCCACCCCAGACGACGAGTGTGCTATCAAGCAGTCCGCGTTGTTTGAGGTCTTTCAACAAAGCGGCTGCGGGTTGATCGGTTTGTTCGCAGCAACTCTTCGTGCCGTTGGCGTTATTGCCATGTGTGTCCCATATCTGGCTTTCGACAAAGATTTGGATGTAACGCACACCCCGTTCGACCAAACGGCGAGCGATCAAACAACGACGACCGTAGCTGTCGGTCTTCGGCTGACCGAGTCCGTAAGCCGATTGTGTCTCAGCGGTTTCTTCGGCGAGGTTCAAAGCGGCTCCTGCGGAGAGCTGCATCCGCGCGGCCATTTCGTAGCTAGCGATGCGTGCTTCCAAATCCGGCGCGATCCGCGGGTGTTGAGCGAGGTGCTCTTCATTGAGATTGGCCAGCAATTCGCGCCGCAAACGCTGTGTGTTGTCAGTGACAGCAGTCGGTGGTTGCAGATAAAGAACCGGAGTTCCCTTGTGGCGAAAATGAACTCCTTGATAACGAGGAGGAAGAAAGCCACTTGACCAATTTCGAGTCCCATCGGTGGGCAAGCCGCCGTCGTTGCGGAGCACGACATACGACGGCAAGTTTTGGTTCTCGCTGCCGAGCGCATAACTGACCCAGGCACCAATTGTTGGCCGACCAGTGACGATGCGGCCGGTGTGAATGTGCCAAAGTGCTTGCTCGTGGTTGTTGTGCTCGGTGTGCATGGAGCGAATGACCGCGATGTCGTCAGCGCAACTCGCTGTGTGCGGAAGGAGTTCACTGTATTCAACGCCGCATTCACCATACGGTCGAAACTTGAAAGGGGTCCCCAACAAGTTGCCGTGCGATGAGATCTTCACGAGGTCTGTGAAATACTTCGGCATCGGCTTGCCGTTTTGCCGATTGAGTTCCGGCTTCGGGTCGAGCGTATCCATGTGGCTTGGCCCGCCATGCTGAAAGAGTTGAATCACCGCTTTCGCTCGTGGCTGAAAATGGTGGCCGTTTGCGTGGCCTGACGAGTTCTCCGCTCGTGCCGCCTCTTCGCACAACATTCCGCCAAGCGCGATTCCGGCAAATCCCGATGCGCTACGAGTGAAGAGATCGCGACGTGTAATAGCACCCGCCAACGATCGTTCTATGAAATGCTCATTCATAATCGTTCCTCAATGAGGCGACTTAAAAATGTCTACTTTGTTGCCTTTGTTTCCTTCTGTTCCAAGTCTCTCAAAACAAAATTTGAACAGAAGAAAACAAAGAGAACGAAGTCAGAAATAGTAAGAAATCGGTTTCAATGCACATAAACAAACTCGTTGCTATTGAGCAGCACCAAGGCGACTTGTCGCCAAGCGGCTTTGATGGCAGCATCTTGTTCGGGAGCGGTCGCGTTCGGCTTGTTTGCGAGTTGTTCTCGCGCGAGTTCGGTGAGTGTGTGGGTGATGTTGTCGATCTCTTTGGGTGACGGTTCGCGAGTGAAGAGCGTGCGGAAGGCGAAGCGGATGCGGTCGTGATCGGTGGAGGCTGCAGACCAGAGTCGTTCGGCGAGACCGCCGGCAGCGCGATCGGCGGCGGGGCCATGCAGCATTGCGAGTGCTTGTAGCGGGACGGTCGAGACGGTTCGTTCGGGGCAGTTGATTTCCATGAGCGGTGTGTCGAAAAGTTCCAGCATGGTGAGATGCTGACTGCGACGGACGATTTGGTAGATCGAACGGCGGCGGCCTGGTTCGTTGTCGGAGTCGATGACGGAGCCGTCTCCTTGCATTGCAACGTTCGTCGGCGAACCGAACGGATGCGGATTCATTCGGTCGGATACGCTCAACAAACTGTCGCGGACCATTTCGCCTTGATGTCGTTTCGGTGACCACGCGCCGAGCAAAATGTTGTCGGGATCGGCGGCTGACTTCGCGGGATCGGTATCCGCTGATTGGCGATACGCGGCAGAGGTCACGATCAAGCGATGCAGTCGCTTTTGGGACCAGTTCGTCGCTCCAACAGCTTCACCTTTTGGAGAGCCGGAGGCGATGAATTCCGTCGCCAGCCAGTCGAGCAATTCCGGGTGACTCGGCTTCGCACCGCTGCGTCCGAAATTGGCGATCGTCGGTACGATGCCGCGTCCAAAATGCGAAGCCCAAATTCGATTCACATGCACGCGAGCCAGCAGCGGATGCTCTGGCGAAGTGAGCCACTTGGCCAGCGCCGTGCGGCGTCCCGAAGTCTTGTAGCTTGATTGAGGCGTGAGCTGAAAACCGGCAGGAGCGAGCACTTCGACAACACCGGCGGAGACTTCGGCTCCCGGTTTGTTGTAGTCACCGCGTCGCATGATGCGACCAGGCGCAGGCTTGTCATCGAGATCGGTCAGGCCACGAATGCGTGTGATCGTCTTCTTCAAAGCTTGTTCGGCAGCGATCGCCGCTTTGAGCTTGGCTGAGTCATCTTTGAATTCGTCGTAACGCTTTAAGAGTTCGTCATCGGTGAGCGAAACATCCGGCGCGAATTCAGCGACGAGTTTTTTCTGTTCGTCGTTTCGCTTGTCTACCGCGACGAGTAACGCGGCGATGAGCTTGTCGAGCGACATCGCGTTCGTTCGTAGCTCCGCCTTCAGGCGGTCAGGTGTTTGAGACGCTTCGATGTTTG
>CAIJTL010000394.1 GCA_903823545.1 uncultured Planctomycetaceae bacterium | reverse complement strand
GATGAAGAGTATCGATTGGTTGAAGCAGAGACGGGACAAAAGGGATTGCGGGAGGCGTTACAGCAACCGCCAGACCTTGTGATTCTTGATCTCGGTTTGCCGGATATGGATGGCCAAGATGTTCTGCGTCAGCTTCGTGAGTGGCTTCGGGCACCGATCATCGTGTTGTCCGCGCGCGATCAAGAACGCCAAAAGATCTCTGCACTCGATGGAGGTGCCGACGATTATCTGACCAAACCGTTTAGTACCGGTGAATTGCTCGCTCGAATTCGAGTGGCGCTTCGTCATGCGACTCGGCTTCCAGGGGATTCGGAGTCTTCCGAATTCGTGTGCGGCGGTCTGAAAGTCGATCTCGCCGCTCGTCGAGTGTTCGTGGATGAGACTCCCGTCAAATTGACCGCATTGGAATACAAGCTCTTGGCAACGTTAGTTCGCCATGCCGGAAAAGTGCTGACTCATCGCTTTCTCCTGAAGGAAGTTTGGGGACCGGATCAGGTTCAAGAGCTGCACTACTTGAGAGTCTTTATGGCCGCTCTTCGTCGAAAAATCGAAGCGGATCCCGCTCAGCCACGTTACTTGCTGACCGAACAAGGGGTCGGCTATCGACTGGCAGACGAGTAAGAGGCGAACTTGAACCACATGGATCAATGCGGTCTGGCATTGGCACTTCCTAGAAAGAGCGGCACAATCGCTCCGTTCTGTGGCACGTCACGCCACGATTGGAAGTTCCCATCAAAACCGCTGAGAGTCCGTCATGAGTTGCGTCGCACGCATACCGAAGTTGTTAAGACTTCAGACGCTGATGACCGGAACGTTGCTCTTGAGTCTTGGCATGTTTGTGTGCCGAGAAGTGCTCGCTGACACATCACGAAGTGCCCCCAATGCTGAGACGGTTGTGCCGCAAGGGGTGACGCATCTTAATAATGACGTGATGCTGCGACGCTGGTTAAAAGATGGCCGGGCTCGGTTAGATGCGGGCAAAGTGGCCGAAGGTTTGACGTTATTGCAACGAATTATGGATCGGGGAGACGACGGATTCGTGCGAATGCAGACGACCGGCCCGCTGGTAGAAGTGCGGTTTGAGGCGTTGAAGAGCTTGAGCTCCTTGTCGTCGAACGACCGATTAATTTACGAGAAGCTCTTTGGAACGCAGGCACGGCAGTTGTTTGAACGAGCGAAGTCGACGGGACATCCGACCGATGCGATGGAAGTCGCGCGGCGTTTTTTTCACACGTCAGCGGGGTTCGATGCGGCACGCTGGTTGGCGGTGCGTTGGCTGGATCGAGGCGAAGCTCGAACGGCGGCGCGGATGTGGGACCGTTTGCTGGCTGAGACGGCTCATCAAGAACGAGTGACATCGGCAGAGCGGCTGCTGGCCGCGATAGCCTTTCGAGCTGCTGGCCAAAATAGTCGCGCTGAAGAAACGCTTGGTGGGCAGAACGAGGCGACGTTCAAGATCGCGGGCGAGACGCGAAGTGCGAATCAAGCGGCGGAGCTCGTGAGTGCGATGACCTTGAGTCACCATGAAGCGACTACCGGCGAATGGCTGATGCCGACCGGCAGTCTGTCACGTAACGCGGCTCGAGCGGGAAGCGTGCCGTGGTTGAATCCGTTGTGGTCCACGTCGTTGTTGAGTGGCATTGATGAATTGGCTCAACAGCGAGAATGGATGAAGTGGCAAGAGTCACATCCGCAGCCGATGTTGTCAGTCGCTTGCGAGCCGATCGTTGTTCGCGACCAAGTGGTGACGCGCGACTCGCATGGAATTGTCGCGTTTGAACTGAGTACTGGTCGGGTCTTGTGGCGTTATCGAACTCGATTGCCGACCGCCGATTTGATTCGCGCAGTCACGCTGCAATCTCCGACCGATCACGACTTAGCGAAGGGAGTCCAAGAGGGTTACGCGAGCAATTCCGCATTGGGGACATTGGCGACCGATGGTCGATTTGTCTTTGCCGTTGAAGCGGTCACGGCGGACACAAATGCGAATAACCCGCCAGTGAAAGAGGATGACGAGCGAGATCTCACTGCCGATTTTTTTGGTGATGAGCAGCGTCTCAAAGTGGTGACTCAGCTAATTGCTTTGCGGATCAGGTCAATTGATTCAGCGACGGAGCCATCTGAAAAAGAAGCAGAGGTAAGGGCCGCGTGGGTGCTTGATGGCTCGACGGTCGCTGCAAAACTGACCGAGTCTGGAAGTAGTGCTCACTTCCTGGGGGCACCGGTCATTGTCGATGGCTGCTTGTATGTGATCGCAGAAATGTTTTCTCGCAGCTCTTTTGAAACTCAAAAGGTCGGGCAATTGAGCCTGCTGGCGATTGATGCCCGAACCGGTGAATTGCTGTGGGGACAAGGTTTGGCATTGGTCGATCAGCCGTTCTTTCGAGCCGATCAAAAAGCTCGCAGGAATCCGATCGGTTCTCCGTCAGTTGCTGACGGCATGTTGATTTGCCCGTTGGAATTAGGCCGCATGTCAGGTCCGAACTTTGGCAACATGCAAGTTAACCTGATGGTCGGGGTCGATCTGGTCACGGGACGGCAGCGTTGGCTTTATCAAGACCGGGCATTGCATCACAACGATCCGCAGATTGACTCGGAGCGATTAGGTGGACTGCCGTCGTGGCCTGTAATTCATCGAGGGTGTGTCGTCTGGTTGCCGCGAGGCTCCGAACAAATTCATTGCTTGGATTTGATGACCGGACAATTGCGTTGGAAGGTGGCCAAGTCAGACGCGTTAACGGTAGGAGCTGTGACGGACGAGTTGGTCATTTTGATCGGACCTCGTGATGTGCGAGCGATCCCGTTTTCAATGGATGGCCAAACGGAGGGAGCGGCCGCACCGACGTTGTGGACGCAGCGTCTAGGAGCAATCACTGGTCGCGGGGTACGAGTTGGAGACCTTTATCTTGTCCCGCTGAAGTCAGGCCGCGTCGCTCAATTAGAGCTCGCGACGGGACTTGATCGAGGACTCACGTTGCGTCGCACGTTTGAGTCACAGGCACCGGAGAAAGATTCGCCGCTGCCGCCATCAGAGAGCTCGCCGTTTGCGTGGCCGGGGAATTTAGTAGTGACGCAAGACGTCATCTTGTCGCAGGGCCCGACTCAACTAGTCGCTTACCCGCAGGCTCATGCGGTCTTGGCGTCGATGCCGAAGTCTCCGGTGTCGGTCGAGCAGAAATTGAAGCAGGCCGAAATATCGATGCTGTTGGGAGCGGGCGGCTCGACGATCACCGAGTTGCAAGAGGTACTCAAACTCGAATTGCCGCCGACGCTGCGACAGCAAGCCGAACGGCAATTGCGAGAGTCGCTTTACATCGAACTGGATCGCGAGCCGAAATTAGCGCAGTCGATGTTGGCTCAGTTGGAACCGTTGGCAAAGACGGCTCAAGAGCGAGCGAGGCTGCTGAAACGCCAGTGTGAGATTTCGTTGCTGACCGATCCGGTGAAGACAATGACCTCCGCTCGCGAACTGGCCGAGTTACCGATTGAACAGGAGATGTCGCTCGAAGACCACGACCAGTTTGTCACATCGGTTGAGACTTGGGCTCGGGGCATTCATCGTCAAGTTCGCCATCGAATAGCGAAGAATCCCGACGAAGCGGACCGAGTTCATGAAGCGTTGCTGCGCGATCGAGATGAATTGATGGACTCGCGCGACATCGTGGCTTTGCGACGCTTCGCTCAGATTTACGCCGATTGGCCGCAAACATCAGCAATTCGATTTCACTTGGCGGAATTGCTCCAACAGCGTGGCGAATTTCAAGAAGCGGAGTTGCTGCTGATCCAAGACCGAATGCAAAGCGACCCCAGAATCGCGGCCGCCGCAACGGTGCGATTGCTACGTCTGTGGGAACAGCTCGGCTTGCACGCTCCGGCAGCCAATCTGGTAAGCGAATTGAATGAACGATTTGCGGACGTGGAACTCCCAAGCTCCGATGCGCCGCAAGGGGCCGAGCAGATCGTGAAGCTCCTGGGAAAGCCGCTGACCGGTCGTGAGTTTGTCGCTGGATTTGCTCGCGAGAGTCAAACGTGGGCCGCGTTTGCGAGACGACAAAAGCCGAATTGGGATGTAAGTCGAGTCGTCATCCAAGAAGACCGAAATCGAGCGGCCAGTCTGACGATGGTTGAGTCCTACGATCAATTTCGCCGTCGCTATCAAACGCCCGCGAACATGGCGGTCAATTTGTTCGAGAAGAACTTGAGCTTCGGGCCGCGCGGTGAATCGGCGTGGCAGATCGTTGATAAGGACAGCGGCGTTGTTGTCGGAAAGCTCGACAACATGGAGCGTGTCTTCTATCCGGGCAGTCAGCCGATGAATGCCGCGATCACGACAACCCACTTCATGCCGCTGGGTGGTCCCGCGCGCATGCGCGGGGCATCGTTATTGGAACGCGATGCCGGTGACGGGTCGTGGGAGCGAATCTTTCTCCCGCTGAAAGTGACGGACGAGTTCCCGCGAGTCGGACCATACGGGCCGTCGTTTTGTGCGTTTCAGTCGCGACAGTATTTGATCGTCGTTGATCCAGCCAATGGAAAAACATTATGGCATCGATCGAACCTCGAACCGCAAGTCGGATTGTTCGCTGAAAACCAATGGGGGTTGTTTGGCGATCACGAAGTGCTCGTGATGTTCAATCAGGACTTCGCGTCGTACACGGTTTACGAAACGGCGACAGGACGTGAGTTGCGTCGCGGTAAACTGCGTATTGATCTTCAGACGCAAGCGGGCCGCCGAGCGTTCGGACGAAAGCTCTTTTACTTCACGGAGCCGAGTAAAGATCGCACTGAGCCGAACCAAGGTCGCCGCATGAGATTGTGGGATCCACTGACAGACTCGAACGACATCGACGAGCCTTACACCGGACGTCCGTTGTTCTCGATGTCGGACGATGGGGAGTTAGTCATCGTCTCACCGAATGGTCGAGTGCGTGTGATTGATGTGCATGAAAAGCAGGTCATGCTCGATGTCATGCTGCCAGCAGAGTACGTCTTTGGTGTCACGCCGCAACCCAAAGTGTTTGCTGACCACGATCGATACTACGTCAACTTGCAACGCAGCGTCTTAGAGGCGAATCGAACGCCAGCGAGCTTTTATCTCAGCGATTCATTGCTCCCAAAAACGGATATTCAAGGCGAGCTGTATGCGTTCGCCCGACCGGCCGCACCGCAACCGTTGGAGACGGCAAAGGGACCGCTCGGCAAACGATTGTGGACGCGATTCATGCCACAGCGGACCTTCTTGCGATTCGATCAAACTCGCTTGCCGTTTCTCGTTGCACTCAGTCGACAACAAGATCGTCAGAACAACAACAAAGCCTCGATCCGCTGTGATGCCTATGACGCACAGTCAGGTAATTCGCTCGGCTCAAACGAGCACATCATTCCGACTCGCTTCGTGCAGACGCAGCTCGATGTCGCGGCCAGCCGCCTGACACTGCGCGGGACTCTCACCAATGTGACGCTCGACTTCGGCAAGGCAAAACAGCGAATCGGTGAGTCGGACGCGAATTGAAACGAGCGAGAATAGCCGAGGATGAGCTTTACCGCGGAAACACGGTGAAGTGTGCTGAGCGTTCCTACTTGTTGAGCTGTTTTGGAAGGGACTTTCAACGCAAAGGCGCAAAGAACGCGAAGGGTCGCAAAGAGAACGAGAAAGAAGACCACATCTAACTTTTCGGCACGCACCGATCCTGAGAAATGAATTCTTCGCGCACCTTC
>CAIJTL010000393.1 GCA_903823545.1 uncultured Planctomycetaceae bacterium | reverse complement strand
CGGCCCCATCACTGCCGAGCCGATGTTGAGGAACACTCCACCTTCAAGATCCATGACCGATTGCGTGAAAATCAAGAAGTCGGTGTAGGAAGTCGCGCCAGCAGCGGCACCATCAAAGTTCGGATGTTCGTGAACGATGTCCTGCCCGATGCAAACATGAGCCGTCACTGGAACTCCGAGACGATACCCCGCAGCAAACACGCTTGTCTCACGGAAGGGGAATTTTTCTTCTTCAATCATGCGACCAACTGACTCACCGAACCCTAAGCCGTCGCGATGTCCCGCTTTCACGGCATCGTTGAGCTTGCCCGTTTCACGCCACAAACCGAATTGCCCTTCGCTGACGTACTTCGCCACGCTCTCGCACGTCTGCCCAATCATCGCCAATTCAAAATCGTGGATCGCTCCGGCACCGTTGAAGCCGAGATGCGTGATCAAACCGCGCTGCATCAAGTCAATCAGCATCGGCGCATTCCCCGCTCGCAACACATGCGCGCCGCACAGCAAAATGATCGACCGACGATTCTTCTTGGCTTCGACAATCCGCTCAGCAAGCACCGGAATCGCCGGATGCTCAAACGGAACTCGCGCCGCCCCTGGCTGATTGAGAATCGCCTCGCGCCGCAAATCATGAATGCGATCACCCAGCGGCAGAATATTGAGTTGGCTACGATCAAATTGTGGGAACGGCATGAGACTCTCTTCAGAAAATTGTTTCTCAGTTTGTGACTGCAAAATGATGCACTGAAAACGGCAACAGAACGTCGCTTGAAACGTGGAATCTGAAGTCGCGAGTTCCCACATCCAAGACGACTTATCGATTCCCGCTGCTAAAGATCACGTTTTTTGCTGAGTGTCTTCTTTCGCATCCACAACATTTTGCAAGACAAATTGACCAGAACGAGTTGATTGCAGCAACAATCCACAACACAACAAACTCCCGTTTCGGGTTCGTAATCCAGTTTCAAAGCCGCATCTAGTCAGATTTGACCTACGTCTCATCAATGAGATATTCGAACGTCATCATTTTCAACAACTTTGATCTTTCGTTGATTGAACAAGATCGTTCAAAACCTCGCGTTCCCACGTTTGGCACTCGCGACTAGACTTCTTGACCTGTTCATCTCTTGATACACGTCTCGAAGTAATGATCTGGCGGGTCCAAAGGAGTTTCCCATGCGGCTTTTCCCCTCAAAGTGGTCTTGGTTGGCGATGACGGCGCTGTCGTTGGGTGTGGTTGTGGTTGGCAGCAAAGGAAGCCAAGCGTGGCAAAACTCGAAGACTCAGAGAGCTTTTGAGGATGAAGGGGACGCAGAATCACAGACTCAGCGTGGCCCAGGTTGGCTGTCGCTGAATAAGTGCCATATCAAGCTGGTCCACAGCGTTGTTTTGGGAAGCGACCGCCCAGGTGTGATCGCCTATATGGAACCTAAAGAAGGTGATGAAGTGCGTGCCCAGCAAAAAATTGTTGGGATGCTGGACGGCGGTGCGCAGGCGGCATTGAAGATCGCGCAGCAAAAGGCTGAGAACGAAGTACAGATCAAGTTCGCGAAGGTCTCCGCTGAAGTTGCTAAAGCGGAATATGACAAGAACGTGGAAGCCAATAAGCAGGTCAAAGGAACCGTGACTTTTGTGGAATTAGAGCGAGCACGGCTGAATTGGCAAAAGGCGGTTCTTCAGGGAGAAAACGCTGAATTCGAGCAAAAGGTTGCGAAGCTAGAAGTCGAAAAAGCGACGGAAGATCTGAAGACTTTTCATATCGAAGCGCCGTTCGACGGTGTCGTTCGCAAGATACTCAAACAGAAGGGGGAACCTGTTTCGCAGGGAACTCCGATTCTGGAGTTGATTAGCACTCGCACAGTGAAGGTCGAGGGGTACGTGCCGATTGAAGACCTTTGGAGTGTCAAGAAGGGAGATGCGGTCGAAGTGCAAATCGACATTCCGAATCGCGACCTCGAAATCGAGAAAGAGATCTTCGAGGGGAAGGTTGTCTTCGTAGACAGGACGGTGAGCCCGGTCACACACGGTGCTCGCGTCTCTGCTGAGGTCATCAATACCGGAGATCGCTTGATTGAGGGCTTGTACGCCAAAATGAAAATCAAGCACGGTCAGCGCGGTACCGCGAAGGGTGCTGACGCACGTTCGAGCAACGGCATCAAGCAGACGGGCGGCAGCCGAGTGTTGCCGTAGTTGGTCAGTGGTCAGTTGAAATGAGTCGGGATGTCAAATTGCAACTGGCGACTGACCACAGACATCCCAAAATGAACGATGACCATCAACCAATGACCAATCTCTCTCCTCGACTCATTGGGTTTTCTCTCTCATGTCCATTGCCGG
>CAIJTL010000392.1 GCA_903823545.1 uncultured Planctomycetaceae bacterium | reverse complement strand
CGCGACAATTGGCGGTCGCTCGCGAATTGTTTCAATGGCGTGAGCGAGAAGCGACCACGAAGGATCAACCGATTCGCCGCATCTTGCGCGACGACTTGATCGTCGATCTCGCATTGCGGCAGCCGAAGACTGCGGACGCGGTGTTGGCAACCCGCGATATGAATCGCCCCGGTTTCAAGAAACACGTGAATGAACTCGCCGCGTGTATTGAACGAGGTCTCGCCTTACCCGATTCGCAGCTTCCCAAGCCGATGCCGATTCCAGAATCGAGTTCCGAAGACCACATCCTCAGCAAGCTGCTGCAAATCGTTTTGGCCAATCGCTGTTCCGAGATGAAAGTCGCACTCAGCCTCGTCGGCACCACGGCCGACTTGAAGAACCTCGTTCGTTGGCACACGAAGAAAAACTCGAAACAACCGCCGCCGCGACTCGCTCAAGGCTGGCGCGCGGAAGTTTGTGGCGATCTCTTGGCCGATGTCCTTGATGGCAAAGTCAGCTTCCGAGTCGGCGACCGCGACAGCGATCACCCACTGGTTTTCGAGTCGATCGAAACGCCGGTTGTGACCGAGTAGCGCAGGGAAACCGCAGCAACGTAGCCGTCACGCTCCGCGTGACGAGCCGAGCGTTTGCAGACGTCTTGCGGAGCACTCGGCTCATCACGCGGAGCGTGATGGCTACGTAGACTCTTGCTGAAACAACAACAAGGTCCGGTTAATTCTGTAGCACCCTCAACCTAGATCGGCCTAACGGAGCGTTATGTTCGGACCGCCTCACTCGGTTCCCTTGTCTGCATCGCGGCTGCAATTTCTCTTCGAGCGGTCAGGTAGTAACCCGCCCCAATCAGCGCGACGGCAATCGTTACGGCGCGATAAGCCAGGCAAGTCAGAATACCGGTTCCGTCCGCCGCGCCCGAGTGGTGATAGAAACGTTCGACCGCCCATTCGAGTGCGCCCATACCACCAGGAACCGGCAGCACAACACCAATGAATTCTGCGGCAGGAATGAAGAACAGGTGAGAAAGATAGCTCGGCACGAACTCGCCCCCGCTGACTGAGCGAGCGCTGAAGTAAAACGCGGAGATGATTCCGAAGTGTCCTAGCAAGCTGATCCCCAACGCGGCGATCAGTACTCCGGGTCGTGTTTGATAGAGGCGGACTCCTTCGATCAATTCGCCAATTGGCTTGCCGACAACCGGAAGTCGCGTAAAGAACTTCCACAGCCCAAGTTGCATCACCGCCGGAATCAACATCAGTGCGAGGCCGATCAAACCAGCCGCGCTCCCTCCTGCAAGCAACCAAACGACTCCCTTGAGCTCTGATTGCTCACGAATCGTTTCCCATTGTGGACACGCGGCACAAGCTCCGATGACGAACAGTGCCAGCAGTCCTAGGATGCGATCGAGCAACACCGTCGCGATCGCCGTCGTGCGTCGAGACGGCTGCTCCTTTGCGATCAAAGCCGCTTTCACAACGTCCCCGCCAACCGAACCAGGGCCGACAAAATTGAAGAGATAGCCAATAAAGCCCAGTCGCAGAGCATCACGCACATGAAACGCAAATCCCTGCGCCCAGACCAGCAGATACCAACGCAGAAACGTCAGGACGATCGCTCCGCCACACAAGCAAAACGCGATCAGCAAGCTCGGCCAATCCAGCGGCTGTTGAGACAGCTTGCTGACACCGGCCCGATGATTCCACACAACCAACGCCATCATCCCCAACGCGACAAGCCATTTCGCCCATGCCCAATGTCTCTTCCATCCGCCAGATGGTTTCGCTGTTGTTTGCTGAACGTTGTCCGTCACGCTGGAATCGCTTTCCGTGCTGAAATGTCAGTTTGATTTGGCAACGAATGGTTTTCGGTCGGCCCTTCGTAAGCTACGGCAAATCCGCGATTCGCAGCAATGTGGCCCTGTCGCTCTGCGACAGGAATGCCGATCACGAACTCAGCGTCGATTAACATCACGATGTGGTCACGAGATCGTGGCGTCGATCATCGACGGCGTTCCTGTCGCGAAGCGACAGGGCTACATGTTGCGCACTCACAACCCGCGTCTATTCAATCCCGTACTGGTCGAGCTTCTTTCGCAGCGTGTGTCGATGCAGTCCAAGCCTTCTTGCGGCAGCCGCACATTGGCCGAATTCGTGGCTGACGACTGTACGAAGCAGCGAAGGTTCGACAAGGTTGAGAAACTGCTCGTAAAGGTCTTCGCGATCATCGTGCTCACGAAGTTGTGATTCGGCCCACTCTTGAACGAGTTGCGACAGTGCAATCGTTGGCGATTCCGACAACGGTTGTCCGGCAGGCGAAGCGGGGGCCGGGAGATGCTCCGGTTCAACGACTCCACCACGAACGATGATCACCGCGTGTTCGATCGCATTGAGCAGTTCGCGGACGTTGCCGTGCCACGGTCGGCGAGCTATCTCTGTTTTCGTCGCGGTGGACAAGCTTGGCCGAGGGAGTTGGTTTTTGATCGTCAGCATGGCGATGAAGTGCTCGGCCAATTCCAAAATGTCGTTGCCTCGCTCACGCAAACGAGGCAACGGAATTTGAAACGTGACGAGTCGAAAATAGAGGTCAGGCCGCAGGGTTCCGTCGGCAATCTTGGCTTGTAAGTTTTCGTGCGTGGCTGAAATCAATCGCACGTCAATTTGCCGAGGCTGATCCGAACCAACCGGTACGATCTCTCGCTGCTCGATCGCACGCAGCAGTTTCACTTGCAGCGGCAACGGAATATCGGCCACTTCATCCAGGAAGAGCGTCCCGCCGTGAGCCTGTTCGAGCAGCCCGATTCGCGAACTCTCTTCGCCGACAAACGCTCCGCCGACATGGCCGAACAGCTCGCTTTCGGCATTCGCGGGTGACAAGGCCGCGACATGCACGGACACGAACGGCTCTTTTCCACGTCGGCTGAAACGATGAATGGCTCGCGCGACCAGCTCTTTGCCGGTGCCTCGTTCTCCAGTGACCAGCACGCTCGCTTCGGCTCTGGCGACGAGAGCGATTTGCTTGAAGACTTCTTGCATTGCCGGAGAGCGTCCGATGATGTGGTCTTGTAAACTCGATGTCGTCTCGGCATCTGTGACCAGTCCAGTACGCTTGCGGAGTTTCAGCGCACGATCAATCAATCGTTCGGCGGTCGTGAGGTCGAACGGTTTCGTCAAATACTCAAAGGCTCCGTTGCGGATCGCGGTCACTGCGGTTTCAAGTTCACCGTGAGCGGTCATCACGATGATCGGCGAATCGGGAAGCAACTCACGAAGCTCGGACATGGCCGACAGCCCATCGCGACCGGGCAATCGCACATCCAAAAAAATCACATCAGCATTTGGCGTGCGAGCAGCTTCCTTCAGCCCTTGTTCCGCCGAAGAGGCGGTGCGTGCCGCATGACCGATGCTCTCGGCCAGTTTCTTCAGGCCCCAGCAAATGCTCGGCTCATCGTCGATGATCAACAGGTTCGCCATGTGAGACTCTCAATCAAGTTTGACTCGTGAGACAATACGCGGGAGTCTATAAAGACGACCCGTCAAAGAAAGTAGGCGAAGGCAGGCGATGTGATTTTAGCCCGGAGGGCTTTCAGCCATTAGCCGGGGGTTG
>CAIJTL010000391.1 GCA_903823545.1 uncultured Planctomycetaceae bacterium | reverse complement strand
CGTCTTGCCAGACAGCAGCGATCGCTCCTGTGGTTTGGTCGATCGCGATCTTGGAGAATATCTGCGCTCGAGTCGTGGCATCGTCGTTGACACGTACTGGCGTACTCCAAGTCGCTCCGTTGTTTGTGGAAAATCGCGAGAAGATTTCCGTGTTGTTGGATTCGTTCGGGGTTTCTTCGGTGTAAATCAGATAGAGCCGACCGTCGAAGGCTCCACCACTTTGGTCGTAAACCAGCCCCGCTTCCGCATCAATCGTTCGCCGCGACTGTGGTGTGACTGCATCGAAGGTATCAACGTTGACTGCCAAGTTTGTCACTGGCCCCAAGGGCATCGGCCCCAGACCATCGGGATCGGTCTGGTTAAACATCGTGGTGTTGTTCTGCCCTGTCACCGTCACTTGACCATTCGGGCCAATGGCAATGTCGCCGAACTGACCAACTCCAGTGGCTTGCGGCGAACTAAACGCACCAACCATGCCCAGGCCCATGACCGGAGCACCGCGCATCACGATGCCGCCCTCATCGTAAGTCACCCACAGCGCGCTGCCGATTCCACCAGTTCCAGGCCCAACGGTCACTGTCGGCTGATCGGTGCCGTTGCCCAACGTCGCCACCAAGCTAAAAGTCTGGCCTGCATCGGTGCTGACAGCGACATGCGTGTTTGTGGTGACGTCGTCGATATAGACCAAGAACAAGTTGCCAAAGTCGTCCCAAGCCAATGTCGGATCACAGCAGGCAACAGGAAGGATGTCGTTGCCATCAGCGATGATGAAGTCCGCACCAAAACTCGGCCCCCATGTGAGACCACCGTCGGTGCTGCGAGCGGCAAACATTCCGCCACGCCCACTGTTGGCAAACGCAAACAACTGCTGTGGATTCGAGGGGTTCACAATGATTGCGGACTCATCCTGATTGCCGCCCAAGCGGCTGACATTCACGTTGGCTCGTGCGGTTAACGAAACCCCGGAAGGGACATCGTTATCTGTAATCGTGGCCAAACCTTGGTTGTCAATCAGCGCCGCATTGACGGCATTCGACAAATCAAGCGTGAATGTTTCCGCCCCTTCGGTTGACGTGTCGTTGACGATCGACACAGAGACTAATTGAGACGTCACTCCAGCCGGGAAGACCAACGTACCGGAGACGCTTTGGAAGTCTGAGCCAGCGCTCGCCGTTCCTGCTGAAGTCGCGTAACCAACAGTGACAGTTTGTGTTCCCGCTGACGTCAGGCTCACCGTAAACGTGACTGTGAATGTCCCGGAGTCACCTTCAGTAATAGCCAAGTCATTGACGACAATCCCGGTCGCCAAACTTTGTACGAGATCATTGCCGTCGCCACCGTCGATATTGTCTGCTCCGCCGCCACCAACGAGTGAGTCGCTACCACCTTGGCCACTCAAGACGTCGTCGCCAGCCGAGCCATTCATCGAGTCGCTGCCAGAGCCACCCAGCAGTGAATCGTTGCCGTCATCCCCGCTGAGCGTATCGTTGCCAGCCTCGCCATTGAGCGTGTCGTTACCGGCGTTGCCGATGATTGAGTCGTTGCCGCTGTTGCCGAAGAGCGAGTCATCTCCCGAACCGCCATCGACAATGTCATCTCCCGCCTGAGCGTCGATCGTGTCGTTGCCCGCTTCGCCGAAGAGGCTGTCGTTGAACTCACCGCCGAGGATTGAGTCGTTGCCGTCACCACCGAAGATCGTGTCCGTGCCGCCGTCGCCGTTGATCGTGTCATCGCCCGTATTACCGAGCAGCGAGTCGGCTCCGTTGTTTCCTTCGACGTTGTCGGCTCCGTTGCCTGCATCGACGGTGTCATTGCCGTTGCCCGCGAGGATTGTGTCGTTGCCATCATCGCCGGTGATCGAGTCCGCTCCGTCACCGCCAAATAAGCTGTCGTTGCCGAGTCCACCGATGATTGAGTCGGCTCCGTTGCCGCCATTCAAAGAGTCGCCCGTCGAACTCCCCGTCAGTGTGTCGGCACCGTCGCCACCATTCAGCGAGTTCGCGATATCGGGCGAGCCGGTAATGCGGTCGTTCCCGTCGCCGCCGCTCACCACGAGGCTTGTCAAAGCCGGGAATCGAGCGGTCGTGATGCCGCTCAAATCAATTGCATTGGGGCTATCGCTGCCGGTGACAACCAAGCCGGTCAACGCGGAAGCATTCACGTTGGGAACCGTCCCCACCAACGTGCTGTTGTTTAACACTTCGACTTTGCCCGTCGTCGAGTTTGCTCGCACGGTGATATTGTCCGCTCCGCTCGCGGCAACGCTCAGCGTCCCGTTGATCAGCAAGGCTGATACAGACAGAAGCGCTCGCTCCTCCAGCGGCTCAACTTGTTGTACGAGCGGGTTGATACTTTCCGCTCGACGAGCACGATCCGCGCGATCGCGTCGAAACGCAGAGGCCGAATAACCGATACAACGGGCGCGCAACGAGTCTAGCCACGACTTCAAAGACATGTCGTGTTCCTTGGGGCTTTGGGGTTGAGGCTGGGGAATGAATTGACGATCCGGCTCGGCGCAGAGATTCAGACAGTTCCACGCAAAACGAGAGCGACAATTAGGGGAGCAAAACATCGCCCCCGAATCCTTGGAAATTCGGAAGCACTCCCACGACTGGCATCCGCGCGTTTGGGGATGCAAACGGAGCCAGCGCTGTCATCCCTCTCAACGACATAACCCGCGCGCTAACTTTCTCAGAATTGCATCCGCCGAAATGACCCCCAGAACAGTCGAAATCCCGATGTACGGAGGTTGTGTCAGAACGCATAACGGTCGGATGACTGCTGCGATGGGCGCCACAGACATCTGCGTCACAGCCGGTGCAATTGGAACTCAAACATCCCCCCAATTAGGCTCACTTTGAGCACGACAGACATGCCAAGAATCCATGTTGCAATCGCGCATCCCAGGAGCCGAGTTCCAACCGACACAATCAGCACGATGCGATCAGGCACTCTTTCTAACCCTCCCTGAAGCGCCCCCACCGAGCTTGTCTCGGTGGCTCGCGGGCTTTTGCACTACGACGGTCATGATTTCGAGTGCAACATCTCGTAGTGCAAAAGCCTGAATCCACTGCGACCCTACGGGTGCCCGGCTCAGTGGGGTTGGTGGACATCGCTTGACTTAGGTTTCGCCCGACCGATGCGTTGCGCAAATATCCCACACTGATGCCATCCGCTTGACGCTCCCAAACCACACGGATACAACCTCGCCCCTTCCTGCCCCCATCGTCTAGAGGCCCAGGATGCAGGATTCTCAGTCCTGACACGCGGGTTCGAATCCCGCTGGGGGTACTGCCTGGTTCTTCAACAAACCAAATGGCCTTGAAAGCCCCGGAAACGCCGGGGCTTTTTCGTTTTCACGCAATGGTCGGATAATTGGTTTCGCTTCAATTGGACTGCTTTCCGCTCCGTTCTGCGTCGGATTTTGCGTCGCTTTCTGGAAGTGCTCGTCAGTGACTTGCAGGTAGTGTCTCGCGGCAATCAGTTGGCTGTTCGCCAGCGCACTGTGGGCGAGATGCGGAGCCAGCGTCTTAATCGCCACGAATCGCTTGAGTTCGCGGTCGAATCCCTTCAACACCACGCCCATCCCACCTCGGCCGATGATGTCGAGATGTCGTAACCACCCAGCCGCCCCAAGACACCCCGGTCATCGGACGGTTCCAAATGCTCGACAACGAAGTCCGCCGTCGAGCACTCCTCGCGCAGCAGCAAGACGTCGTCGAGATCATCGGGAGTGAGCATCGCAGCAACTTCACGACTCGCTTGCTCTCCACCTGAGAGCCGCTCCATTTCCGCCGAACACGACTCGCAGTCATTCAGATGGAGATGCAGCGTCGATTCCTCGTCGGCATCGAGCTTCCCCGCCAGCCCGAGTTCCAACCGCTCGTGTGAGCACAGATCGTTCATGTTCCCTTCTCCATTTCCGCGACGACTTCGCGAAGCCGAGCGATGATGCGGCATCTGGCGACGCGCACCGCCCCGGCCGTCATCCCCAATCTGATTGCGGCTTCCCCGACGGAAGTCTGCGAGACGGCGACCGCCCAAAAAGCCTGCCACGACTGCGAGCTGACTTCGCTGCGTACCATTTCAGAAGCTCGTCGAAAGACTGCGCGGCGCACTTCGAGATCAAACTCGCGCGACTCGGCTTCTGAATCCGTCGAGACTTCGGCCAGCAGCGCATGAAGATCGCTGCCACCGACAACAGTCCGCTGCTGTCGCTTGAGCCAGTTGATGACAAGATTCCGAGTCACCCGCCGCAGCCAACCGCGAAACGAACCCCGTTCCTTGTCCGGATCCCAGCGATCAACGTTGAGGCTGACTGTCAGAAAAACTTCCTGCATCAGCTCGCGACAATCGGCGTCCTGCAAACCGCTCTTCCGCAGCAACCGCAACACGACCGATTCATAGATCGAAACAAACTCCCCCCATGCTGCGTGATCCTGAGCATCGCGCAGTCGCAGCAGCAAACTCGGTCTAGTGGTCGGTGTCGGTGTCGGTGTCGGTGTCGGTGTCATTGGGATGATCCTACCGATAAGCACAACTGGCGAGCGAAGTTGTTACACGAAATCCTCTTTTCGGACTGCGGCAGTCAGGCTGCCGCTTTGGCCTCAGCAGCCTGCCGCTGAGGGACAAACAGACTTCATCAACACAACTCGTTCCACAGCAGGCTGTGGGACACAAAGCGGCAGCAGGGCTGCCGCAGTCCGAAAGGGGCAACTATCGGTAGAAGCTCGGTTTCCTCGGGACGATCCCGAGTTTCTGATAAGCAAAGCCGCTGTCGGGTGGGTTGTAGTCGCCGACGATGTCCATGCAGGCTTTGTCGTCGATGGCCGATTCCATGTTGAGGCACCAGTAAGCCGCGTTGACGGTCAGGCGTCGCAGGCCCTCGCATTGGAAGTCTTGAGCGCTGCCCATTGTCGTATGAAAGACTCGGGCCGTCTTGCCGGTGTTGCCGGTCCATGTTTTGACCCAGGCGACCGGCAGCGGGATTAGCTCGGTGTTGACGGCGTCGTCGTGCTTGCGGCCCATCAGCGGCTGACCATCGACGAGCGGCACGCAACCTTCCGGCAGCGAGCCGCCTTCCTTGTAGGTGCGATAGACGTCCGACGTGCCCCAGATGTCTTTGACGCCCTTCAGCACGGGATGATTCTTGTTCTGCTCGACGATAAGTCCGCGCGTTGAATCCTGCTGCCAACGGCCGTGATGGTTACGAAACGAACCACCCAGCACGCCTTCTCCAAAGTCGATCCGCTTGCCGTCCAGCTTGTACTCAAAGCCGATGAAGCCGTGATTGGCCGTGCGAATGCCGATGATCGGCTTGCCCGAATCGAGGTAGTTGTAGATGTGCTGCAGTTGCTCGGGCGGCAGCGAGATCAGGCGGCTGAAGAGAATGACGAGATCGCACTTCTCCAAGTGTTCGAGGCCAGGGATGTTGTGAGTGATCGACTTGTCTTCCCAACGAATCTTCTGAGTGGGATCGACGTCGTTGTCCTTGTTCAAACTGAAGAGGGCCGTCGTATGAAACCCATGATGCTTCGCCAGCAACCGAGCGAGCATCGGCATGGAATGCTCGCTGCGATATTCCTGATCGGCGGCGATGAGAACGACGTGCTTGCCAACTCCCGGTCCCTTGTCACCCGAGTATGTCAGCCAAAGCGGGCTTTCGGGAACGGGATGCTCGGCGGCTAGGAGCGAGCACAAGTTCGATAAGTGCGCAATCAATCCACTCACGAACAACACAATCAAAACAATGCGGGAGACGATCGGTTTCATCAGGGACGCTTTCTGTTTCCGTTCAATCGGCTGAAGCATCAGTCGCTTCGATTCTTCTGCCTTCATTCTCTTGCCAGTTGAAATCATGAAGCGAGAACTGGCAGGAGAATGACGGCAAGAGAATGAAAGACCTGACGTCGGCGTTCTCACGGTCTCGATGCCAATGCAAGACGGCAGGGGTTACGTCGAATTGAATCTCGTTGAACAAGACCCCTTAGCCTGAGCTACGGTCAGCGAGTCGGGATCTCGTTGACCGTGTAGAACGCGTTGCGATGTAACAATTCTTCCTTGTCTCGCGAACGCAGGCGGATGAGATCCAGTTCGTAGACGAAGCCTTGCTGCAACTTGTCGATTGAGATTCGCGCCGACATCCCGTCGTCAGCGAGAACGACCACTTTGACTTCGGGCTTGTGCTGCTCAATCTCGGGGCCGCCGTAGCCAGCGTGATAGGGATGCGTGAAGGCCGAGACCGCATACGAACTCGGTGACCGACCCGTCTGAGGTTCAACCGGTTTCGTGAAGGTCACTTTGAAACCATCCGGCTCGATCGTGATGCGGTTGATTTCGAACGGCGTCTTGCCGCTCCATTCAACTCGTTCGAGGGCGAACGGTTTGATGCCTCGCACCGGCCAGCCTCGGTTCGTGCCGCCGCACAACAGCTTCCCGCCGGGAGTGAATTCCACATTGAGGATGCCGGTCGAAAGCCCCTCGCGGAACGGGTAGCACGCTCCTTGCCAGACGCCGTTGACCTGCTCGGTCGTCGCACGCATCAAAATCGACTGCGTGTAGTCGCCGAGGAACAACTGGTTTTCGAACGGGCCGAACTTGCCTTGAGTGCGATCGACGTTGAAGCCCGTGATCGACCGGCCCATGCGGATATATGGAAAAATTACCGCGTAGGGCGTCAGTTGTTTGACGCGATTCTTCTCGGTCGCGATGCGATTGCCTGACGCCGGCTTCTCGGGCACAGGACCTAACTCGGGCGAGAACTGATACCAATTGAAGCTCGCGGGATGCCCGTGAAAGCTGTTCGGAGCGACGGCCTTCAGGCTGCAAGAACAATTCCACGGCCCTTGACTCTCGATGTAGAACAGCGATCCGTGCTCATCGAACCCGATGCCGCCGGGACTGCGCAGGCCGCTTGCGAAGGATGTCGTTTTTCCGTCAGGCGCGACCTTCATGATGAAGCCGCGATTCAGCGCGTGTGAGTAGTACGACTCCGACAGTCCGAGCGCCACGAATTGATTGCCGTCGGCATCTGGCTTCGAGCCAAAGGCGTACTCGTGATAGTTCGCGTAGCCCCATGCATCCGAGATGGTCTCGAACCGATCGGCCACACCGTCGCCGTTCGAGTCGCTGACGCGAGTCAGCTCGCAGCTTTGAGTGACTCGAAAGGCATTGTCCTTCCAAGTGAGCCCGAAGATCTCATCGAGTCCCGACGCAAACCGATGAAACGTCGGGATCGGCTTCGCCGCATCAATGCCGTCGATAAAGAAGATCTCGCCGTGCCGAGTACCGACAGCAACTCGCCGATCCGGCAACACCGCGAAAGCCCCGGCCTCAATGACCGTGTCCTTCGGCAACGGAATGCTGACGATGGGATAGAACTCGCGCTCGCGTTCCTCGGTGCCCCAGCGCTCGCCGACTTCTTCGGCGCAGAGAGGACCGAGCGCAAACATGGCGATCAGAAATCCGAGAAGTCGT
>CAIJTL010000390.1 GCA_903823545.1 uncultured Planctomycetaceae bacterium | reverse complement strand
TTGTCCGCCTGCTTCCTGCCACATCTCATTCTGGATCGGCTGGTGTTGCGACGCATCCGGAACTTCTTCGGGCCGAGGTTCCGCAGTTCAGTGTCAGGCGGCGGCGCGTTGCCGAGCTATGTCGATCTGTTCTTCGACACGTTGGGAATCTGCGTGTTGGAAGGTTATGGCATGACGGAAACAAGTCCGCTCATTTCGGTCAGGACGTTCGAGCAACCGATTACGGGGACTGTCGGCCCGATCTTTCCAAAGACGGAACTCCGCATTGTTGATCTCGAAAGTCGCGATGTGATCTGGCCGCCGCAACGTGGTCGCAAAGGCGAAATTCACGTGCGCGGCTCGCAGGTGATGTGCGGTTACTACAAGCGTCCCGAAGCAACGGAGAAGGTTCTCCGCGACGGTTGGCTCAACACGGGTGACCTGGGCATGATCACGTTCAATGATTGCCTCAAGATCGTCGGTCGCTCGAAAGACACGATCGTGTTGTTGAGCGGAGAGAACGTCGAGCCGGAACCGATCGAGACCTGTCTGCAACGATCGCCCTTAATCCAGCAGTGCATGGTGACGGGGCAGGACCAGAAATTTTTAACGGCCTTAGTCGTGCCACGTGCCGAAGGGCTCGCGCGATTTGGCAACGACCTGCCGACGCTCGCACAGAGCGTTGAGGCGCGTCAGGCGATTATGGACGACATCAAGAAATTGATCGGTGCCGACAGCGGCTTCAAGGTCTTTGAACGAGTTCTCGATTGCCGCTTGCTCCCCGCCGAGTTCGTCATTGGCAGTGAGCTGACCAACCTGATGAAGCTCAAGCGTCATGTGATTACAGAGAAGTACCAAGCCGAAGTCGCGAGCATGTATAGCGAGTGAATCTCTTGTTGCCTTCAACAAGGTGACTCGCCTTTCCTACTCAGCGAACGCAAAGCACACTGTGATCGAACTCCACTCGGTGCGTTAGCAAGCGAGCTAGCGCGCGAGTGAGTCCATCGGCGGTGGTGGCTCCGGGATGATCGATCGGGATGGCCGCGTGAGGTTGCTCGCGAAGGATCGTGTCGATCCAGGTGCTGCAAGACGCACGTGGGCCGATCGTCAGAAAGAGTCGCGCGTTGGCTGAATAAGCCCCCTCGACGATCTGCGGGAAATCGACAGTGCCACACAGCGTGTTGGTAATGCATGCGGCGACCGATTTCATGTGGTGCGGCACTTTGAGAAACGGTGACTGAGAGACGAAGTCGATTCCTGGTCGTGGTGCGACTTCCAACGAATAGGCCTGCTGCATTTCTGCTCGCAGCGGATGCAGCGGCTCGGCGTGGAAGGCGAAGGCGACCGGTTGCTCGGTGACCGGACATGCGAGTCGCTCACGCAGCCGCAAAAACTCACTGGCTCGACCAAGCACGACCACTTCGTTGGGCGTGTTGATGTGCGTGAGATACACCGCAATGCCGGCGTCGATCGCCTGACGAACTCGATCTGGGCCGCAACTGACAACGAGCGTTTGCCACTCATTCGTCTGAGTTTCGGACGTGAGCGGTCGCATGTTGACGGTGGCTCGCAATGCGTCCCACTTCCGAATGCGTACCAACAGTGATTCCGGTTGCTGCCATGTTCCCAATGAGGCAAACATCGAAATTTCGCCGAGCGAATATCCTAGGGCCAACGTCGGATGCAGGCGATAATGATTTCGCAAGACGTGCGTGAAGGCATACGTCATCAAGACGCCGAGTTCTCCCAATGCGACCGCATCCGCGAAGAGTGCGGCGATCTCATCGTTCGTTGTCGGAGCGCGAGTCGCCTTGATCGGATCGCCGCCGATGAGCTCCGCCAAGTGCTGTCGGGTTTCCGGGTAATCGGCAAGCAGAGTCTCCGCGAAGCCGGGATAGATGCTGGCGATTCCCGGATAGACGAACGCCAAACGTCCGGTTGGTCCCAAAGGGTTTGACGCCAGACAGCTTCCCGCTGGAGTCCGCCACTCTCGCCCCGTGTCCCAAAACGAGCGAAATGACTTGAGGCAGGCAGATGCTTCACGAACCAGATTCTCTGTCGTGTTGGCGACGAGCGCTAAGCAGTAGCGAACGGTGAATTGCTCACGGTGATTCGACCAAGCACTCGCCACGAGCTGGTTGAGATGCGTGGTCCGCACGGCCTCAGTCGTCAGCCTCGCCAACAAATCAGGAAGCTGACTCACGTCATCAAACGGGACCGGAACAATTTGCAGTCGAAGGTCGGTCATGCGCGATCCCGGAATCATTGCTGCTCATTGAGTTTGATCAGCGAAACCTCTTCCGCTCCGTTACATGAAGTTGAGGCAGCGAATCAAAATTAGGCAGCGAATAGATGGCCTTCATTCGCTGCCTAATTTTAATTTGCTGTCGCCCCATCTCTCTAATTCCCCGACACCGCTCGCAGCCCGAAGCGTTCTGATTGATAGATGCGGATGTTGTCGGCCCACAGAAAACCTTCGGCGATGGCATAGAGGCCGCGGTCGTCTTGGCCGAATTCCAGGATGTCGAGTTCGACGGTCACGCGATCAGTCGTGGGGACGACTTGGCCGCGATACTTCCATTTGAGTTCGTCGCCCAAGCGGACTGATTCAAACTTCGGATTCGAGACGCTCTTCAGTTGGTCGGATTGCAGCATGAAGTATTGCAAGACATTCAACATCGCTTGCAGGCCGAGCGAACCGGGTTGCACAGGGTCTTGGAAGAAGTGGGCTTTGAAGTACCAATTGGCGGGATCGATTTTCTGCTCGGCTCGAATGCGACCTTTGCCCGCTTTGCCTCCCGTCGGCCAAAAGCCGGTGACGGAATCGAC
>CAIJTL010000389.1 GCA_903823545.1 uncultured Planctomycetaceae bacterium | reverse complement strand
CCGACCTACACCAACACGAATTTGGCAGTCTTGAACTTCTCCGGCTTCGCCAACCTGCAAGGAAACGCCTCGAGCGACACATTCAACGTGACTCTCGCGACGACCACCAACTTACTCGGTGGTGGTGGAACGGACCTGTTCAACATCGGTGCCACGCTGACTGGCAGCATCGACGGTGAAGCAGGTGCAGACACGGTGTCGGGAACTCAAATCGACAATGCGACGATCACGAACCTCGACGCGAACGGTGCTGACGGAACCGAAGCGAGCATCACGCTCGGCTTCAACAACATCGAAACGCTCACCGGCAACGGTGGTGCGAACACGACGTTGACCGGCCAAGCGGCGGTCGACAGCACGTGGAACCTCGATGGCACGCCAACCTACGAAAATACCACTCCTCCTGGCCTGTTGAACTTCACCGGCTTCCGCAACCTGCAAGGTGGCGGCAACGTCGACACGTTCAACGTGACAGCGGCCAGCACCTTCAACCTCCTCGGTGGTGCCGGAGCGGACGACGTCAACATCGCTGCCGCTTTGACCGGTACGGTTTCGACCGAAGCGGGCGATGACACGATCGACTTCAGCCTCGCCGGTACGGTGTCGGGCAACATCGATGGTGGCACGAGTGCCTCGCTGACACTGTTTGGTCTGGCCGCTCCAGCCAACGTCGTGGTGACCGGCAACGGGACCATCGACGGGTTCCAAGGAACGATCGCCGGAGTCATCCTCGGTGCCAGCACCTTCAATAACATCACGACTTTGGTTGGACATGCCGGTGCGGATTCGCTGACCGGTGCGAACTTGGCCAACACTTGGTCCTTGGGTGTGACACAAACGTTGTCAACCAGCACTCGCACGATGCAGTTCGTCGGCTTCGACACGCTGCAAGGTGGATCGAATAGCGACACCTTCAATGTGACGGCCTTCCCAGCATTCGTGTTCCAACTCAACGGTGGTGCCGGTGCCGACCTGTTCGACATCGACATCGCCATTCCGCTGACCGCGATCAACGGTCAATCGGGGAGCGATACGCTGCAAGGTGACGTGGTCAACATCGTCACGCTGACCGGCTCGGACGCGGATGGCTTCGACGGTACTGAAGCGGACATCAACGCGGGTGTCGCCAGCTTCGATGGCATCGACGTCCTCACCGCCACGGGAGCGGGCACGCTCACTGGCCAGAACGCGAACGCGACTTGGCGATTGGACGGCACTCCAACCTACGAAGTGGGTGCCTTCGTCCTGGCGATCAACGGCTTCTTGAACCTCAACGGTGGAACCGCCAGCGACACCTACTTGGTGACCGCGCTGAGCACCTTCAATCTCGACGGTGGTGCGGGGACCGATCTGTTCGACATCGACGCGGCTCTGACCGGTACGCTGGATGGCGATACGGGGATCGACACTCTGCAAGGAAACCTGATCGACAACGTGACGATCACTCTGCTGAACGCGAGTGGTGCGGACGGTACCGAGACGGCGATTTCTGGCAACTTCACCGACGTGGACTCGATCATCGGCAACGGCGGAACGCTGACCGGCCAAGCGGCTGTGGTCAGCACGTGGACGATCAACGGCAATAACTCCAGCTACGCCGACGCAGACGGAACGGTCGCGATCCAAGGCTTCGCCAACTACCAAGGTGGTGGTGTCCAAGACACGTTCAACATCACCGGTGCGACGACCGCCAATCTGCTGGGTGGTGATGGCACCGACCTGTTTGACGTGGGTGCCACTCTGACCGGCAGCATCAACGGCCAAGCGGGTGCGGATACCGTCCAAGGCTCCCAAATCAACGACGTGTTCCTGACGTTCGCCGACGCGAACGGTTTCGACATGACGGAGACCAGCGTCACAACCGGTATCAGCGATATCGAAACGCTGACTGGCAACGGTGCTGCGGGAAGCAGCCTGACCGGCATCTTCACGACCAGCTCTTGGGATCTGGATGGCTCGCCAACTTACACGGCTCTGGGCCAAACGTTGAACTTCACGAACTTCGCTGACCTGCGTGGCAACGCGTCGTTCGACACGTTCAATGTGACGGTCAACAGCAACTTCAACTTGTTTGGTGGTGCGTCAGCCGACGTCTTCAACATCAACAACGCCGCGTTGACCGGTTCGCTGATCGCAGCGGGCAACATCAGTGCGGAAGGTGGCGACGACGACATCAACATGATCGGCAACGCCTCCATCGCCGGTAACCTTGATGGTGGGACAAGTGCCGAATTGGACTACAGCGGTTTCGCGACAGCCATCAACGTGGTCGTCACCGCTGGTGGGACGATCGACGGCTTCCAAGGAACAGCGACCGGCATCGGCGGGACGTTCAACAACATCGACACCCTGCGTGGTTCGGCACAAGCTGACTCGCTGACAGGTCTCAATGCCGGTGGCACGTTTGAACTGAACGCGACGACGAACCTCAGCCTGACGAACACTTACACGAGCGGTGCTCGCTCGATTCTGTTCTCCGGCTTCTTCGGAGCTGACACGCTGCAAGGTGGCACGGGAGCGGATCGCTTCAACGTCAACGTGGCTACGCAGGGCAACTTGCTCGGTGGTGCCGGCAGCGACGTGTTCAACCTCAACGCGGCTTTGACCGGTCGAGTCGATGGGCAAGGGACCGACAACTACGTCAGCATCGACGTCCTGCAAGGCTCGGTGATCGACGCGGTGATCCTGACGAACTCCGACGGCTTCGGCTTCGACGGCACCGAGACCAGCATCAGCGGTAACTTCACCGACATCGAAACGATCACCGGCAACGGCGTCGCTGGCAGCACACTGACGGGCCAGAGCTTCGACATTCCGATGGAAGCGATCGACAGTGTCTGGTTGTTGGACGGCACGCCGACCTACACCTCGGGCAACGTCTACTTCTTGAACTTCAGTAACTTCGCCAACCTGCAAGGTGGTGCGGTTGTGGATGAGTTCCGAGTCACCGCGCCGAGTGCGTTCAACGTCAACGGTGGTGGTGGCGACGACTTCTTCACGATCAACTCCACGCTGACGGGACGCGTCACGGGTGGTGCAGGAATCGACGAAGTGCGTGGAACTCAGATCGACGCGGCGGTGCTGACGAACTCGGACGCCATCAACGGCTTCGATGGCACCGAAGCCAACATCACGCTGGGCTTTAACGACATCGAAACGCTGACGGGTAACGGCAACTCCGGCACCTCACTGACCGGCCAGAATGCGGTCAGCGCTTGGGCTCTTGATGGGACGCCGACTTACACAGCGGGAACCGGTACGTTGAACTTCAACGGCTTCGCCGACATCCAAGGTGGGACTGCCGTGGATACCTTCAACGTGACGGGTGATACGACCATCAACATCTTCGGTGGAAACGATGCCGACATCGTCAATCTGTCAGCTCACCTGACTGGCAACATCTCGACTCAAGCGGGGCTGGATGACATCAACTTCCTGCCGAGCGGCCAAGTGACCGGCAACATCGACGGTGGGACGAGTGCCTTCTTGGACTACAGCGGCTACGGATCAGCGGTCGCCGTGCAGTTGGACGGACCTGGTTCGATTGACGGTTACACCGGCACGGGAACCGGCATCAATGGGACGTTTGACAACATCACGACCTTGATTGGTAGTGCTGCGGCGGACGTGCTGACGGGCGACGACGTCGATGGCACATGGAACCTGGGTGCCACTCAGACCTACAACACGGGAACCGGTAGCGGTGCTCGCACGTTGTTGTTCTCGGCCTTCGAGACTCTGCAAGGGAGCTCGGCAGTTGATACGTTCAATGTGACGGCAGCGACCGTTGAAGTTCTCAACGGTGGTGCGAACGATGATATCTTCAACCTCAACGCAGTCCTGACTCCCATCCTCACCGGCAGCGTCAACGGCGAGTCGGGAACAGACACGCTGCAAGGAACCTTGGTCGATGTCGCACTGATCATCACTCAGGACGCGAACGGATTCTCGGGCACAGAAAACAGCATCACCGAAGTGGGTGGCGTGCCTGGCTTCAGCGGCATCGACAACCTGTTCGCGAACGGCAACCTCTCCAGCCTCACCGGTCAGAACGCACCTGTGACCTGGAACCTGAGCAACGCCTCGACCTACGTCATCAATGGCTTCAGCTTGAACTTCTCTGGCTTCGACACGCTGCAAGGTGGGACGTTCGAGGACACCTTTAACGTCATCGGTGACAGCACCTTCGACAGCGTCTTGGGTGGACTCGGTAATGACGAGTTCGTCATCGACGCAACGTTGAATGCTCGAATCGATGGCGACGGTCAGAACGACACGCTGCGTGGCACACGCATCAACAACGTCGAGTTGACCGGTTCGGATGCGACCGGATTCACTGGCACCGAAGATGACATCATCGGTGGCTTCGATGGGATCGACACGATCATCGGCAGCGGTGGAACGCTGCAAGGTCACGACGTTCCCAGCACTTGGACGCTGGATGGAACGCCGACTTACACCGATGGCTCAGCATCGCTGGACTTCAGCGGGTTCGACAACCTGCAGGGTGGATCGGCAGACGACACGTTCTTGGTCACCGCCGACAGCACTTTCAACCTGCTGGGTGGCGACGGAAATGACCTGTTCGACATCGACGCGGTGTTGAACGGTTCTGTGCGAGGCGAAGGTGCGGCACAGGGCGACAACGACACTCTGCAAGGAAACCTGATCAACGACGTGCTCCTGTTTGGTCACGAGACCGACGGTTTCTATGGCTTCGAGTCTGATGTGGCTCAATCGTTCTTCTCGATCGACACGATCATCGGCAACGGTGGTCGCATCATCGGCATGAGTGCGACGAGCACCTGGGATCTCGACGGCACGCCAACCTACACGCAAGACGGACAAGTTCTCGACTTCTCTGGCTTCGCAACGCTGCAAGGTGGTGAGGCGAGCGACACGTTCAACGTCACTGCTCCAAGCACCTTCGAGTTGCGTGGTGGTAACGGCAACGATTCGTTCTTCTTCCCAGCGGGCCGCTTGAACGGGACCGCCGATGGCGAAAACGGCAACGACCTGCTCGATGGAACTGGTGCCACGGCAGGCCTGACTCTGTTGGGTAGCCGAGGCGACGACACCATCATCGGTTCGAGCTTCAACGATCGCCTCGATGGTGGTTCCGAGAACGATTCGATTCTCGGCATGGCTGGCAACGACACGATCACCGGCGGAACCGGTAACGATATCCTCGACGGTGGAGCGGGCCTCTTTGATAAGTTGCTCGAATTCCCAGTCGGCAACGTCGTCCTCACCAACACCGCTTTGACGGGTGTCGGTACCGACAAGCTGGCGAACATCGAAGAGGCTGAGTTCATCGGCAACGATGCGAACAACTTCTTCGACGCCTCGAAGTACACGCTCGGTCGAGTCACCCTCCGCGGCGGAGCGGGCGACGACACGCTCTACGGCACGCCGCTGAGCGACGTGTACGACGGTGGTGCAGGCTTCGATACGGTCAAGGCCGTGTCGCTGTCGAACGTCATCGCAACCAACGCCACGATCGTGAACTCAACCTCGGTTGATTCGCTCACATCAGTTGAAGCTCTCGACATCACCGGCCACTTCACCACGGGCACGACCATCAACGCCGGTGCCTTTACCGGTCCGACTACGTTGACCGGTGGTGCGGGTGCAGATCGTCTGACCTCCGGCCAAGGTAACAGCGTGCTGCGTGGTAACGCTGGCAACGACATCCTGGTTGGTGGCAAGGGACTGGATCAGCTCTTCGGTGGTAACGACAACGACAGCCTCGATGGCGGCCTCGGCAACGACACACTCAGCGGTGAAGTCGGCAACGACTCGCTCAAGGGTGGTAACGGCGATGACGTGCTCAATGGTGGAGCCGGTCGCGACCGACTCTTCGGTGGCGTCGGCCAAGACTTCCTCGACGGTGGTGCCGACAACGACACGCTGGCTGGCGAAGATGGCCACGACACCATGTTCGGTGGCACTGGCCACGACGTCATGGCGGGTGGCATCGGCCACGACACCATGAACGCTGGCGACGGCAACGACACGATGGACGGTGGCGATGGCGACGACTCGCTGCTGGGTGGCACCGGTAACGACACGATCCTGGGTGGAGCCGGTAGCGATCGCATCGACGGTGGTACCGGCAGAGACAAGATCAATGCCGGTGCCGGCAGCAACCTCATCGCGGATTCGATCTCCGAAATCGACATCGTCTTCGCGTTGGACATCAACAAGCTGCTCGTCTGAGTTTGATGCAGTCTGTTTGATAACTGACGATTGAAAACCAACCACGGTGAGTGATCTGAGAAGATCGTTCACCGTGGTTTTTGCTTTCAGGCATTCGTGTTGAAAGTTGTGGTGCCTGCGGCTGGTAGGCATGAGATGTTGTTGAACCGAAGACACGCGAGCCACGTGCCCCACAGACTGCACTCTCGTTCTGCAGAATGATGGGAGGGCCGCATGATGTGACGGCAAAACAAAGACTCCGAGCTGAATCGGCGATCGACCACGCTCGGCTTATCACTCAATTTGCCGACAGCGGTTTTTGTCGGCCTATACCCGCCGAAAGCAAGATCGACGCTGATTGCAAACTCCTTTTCCGACGCCAACGTTGCGTTCCAACCGTACGCCGAACTCGTCGCAACACACGCAGCGCTAGCCCGCGACCCGCTTACTCAACTGTTCGTTGGGAGAACGTGCCGTCGCACGGGTGTTGCTGACCCATATGCTCGCTCGAAAAGGCGATGTCACGAATGATTTCGGCCGCCTCTAGCACCCGTAGAAATCTGCGAAACGTATTCGACAGTCAAACAATGAGTAACAACGCATGAAAAGCGCAAGCAATCACGATGAACGAATTGCGAAAATGACATTCGCGTCGGTGTATCCACACTATCTTGCAAAGGTTGAGAAGAAGGGCCGAACCAAGGATGAATTGCATCAGGTGATTATGTGGCTGACAGGTTACGATGAAAAAAGGCTGCTAAAACAGATCAAGGATCAGGTGTGTTTTGAAGAATTCTTTTCGCATGCCCAATTAAACCCAAACGCACCGCTTATTACTGGTGTCATCTGCGGTTATCGAATTGAAGAGATTGAAAATCCGTTAACGCAACAGGTCAGATACTTAGACAAGTTAGTAGATGAGTTAGCGAAAGGACGAAAAATGGAGAAGATACTGCGGGTTGGTTAGGGGTGATCGACCATGTCGACACGGGGTGATGTGCCCGCCAAACAACGACGAACCATGTCGTGCCCCGGATTGGTGGTGGGCAGCGTTTGGTCAAATCCAAGTCAACTCCT
>CAIJTL010000388.1 GCA_903823545.1 uncultured Planctomycetaceae bacterium | reverse complement strand
GGGGTCCACGGCTCTTGCGAACCAGGCTTCAACACCAAACCGACTTGCAACGGCAGAACCGGCATCCAAAGCGTATGCACGCCAGGCGAATTCGATGGCAGCACCATTCCCAACACGGACGCCTGGGCTTGATAGCTGACCATCACGCCCCGACTTTCCATACCGTAGCCTTTTGACAGAATGTCGAACGGCAAGCCTCGCGTCAGAGCCTCAAGAACTTCTTTCATGTGCTTTAAGACATACGAGTTCTTGCGCATGTTCGCCGCACACATTTGCTCGGGCAGGCCAGTCGTGGCTGATTGAATCTTGCAAAACTCTTCCGGAGTCTGCGTTCCGTTGCCGAGCGGCAACGTGGAGTTCAAGTAATGGTCGGCAGCGACGATGCACATGTCGCAAAGTTGCTCGATCGAAAACTGTCGCAACAGATCACGAGCTTTCGCCGCCTTTCGCATATCCATCTTGATCAAGCCGCCGTTGGCCTGATTCATACTCGCCAGCGTTTCGCCGGTTTCAAAATGAACGACGGGCTGCTTCTCCATCGACTCGTATGGTTTGCCCCAGCGGATCACAGGAATTTCAAGCATTATTGGTCCTTGGTCAGTTGTCAGTGGTTCGTGGTTTTGGGGATGTTGTCGTTTTGGACGCATTTACCGGCGACGTGCGTCCGATCGAGTTCAAGTAGGCATTGAGTCTAGGCGCGAGTTCATCGACGAGCGGTTTGAGCTTAGCCACCTCCTCAGGGCTGAGCAGGTTACGCTTAAAGGCGCGACGCAACCAATGTTGTGTTTCGTTCAACGAACCACGAGCAATCCGGACGAATCGCTTGTTGTCTTTGAAAGAACCTCGCCCTGAGCCTTCCGCGATGTTTGCGCCAATTGAGTCTGCGGCACGAACGAGTTGGCCGCCAACCGTACTTCGTGGAAAAGATGGCCATTTCTCAGCCACGAGCCAAATCGAATCTGCAAGGTCTTCAGCTAACCGATACACATCCAACTGCTCAAACTGAGTTCGCGCCATCACACGCTCCTCACCACTGACAATGGACCACAGACCACTGACCTCAATAAACCCCGACGGTCGTCGTGGCCGCGAACTCGTGGAATGGGCGTGTGCCGCTGATGCCGTCCCAGGGGTATTTGTCGTGCGGTTTTTCGCGTTCCCCTTCGTCGCGTTCCATGAAGCCGGGAACGAAGAGTTCCTTGGTCATCGTGTAGAGCTTCACTCGACCTGTCTGACCGTAGCCAACGACTTGGTTGTAGTCCTTGAATTCGACGGTCTCGATCACTGCTCGTGGTTGTGGAGCGTAGTAGGTGATCTTGAAGTTGTCGGCTGGATCAAAAGGCTTGCCGCAGGCGAGGCCCATCAGTGTGTTGCCGTAGGTCGGCGTGATGTAGACGTTCGGGCCGAGCAACTCTTCGCGACAGAAGCGATACCACTGCGGAGTGAACTCGGTCCCGCCAGCGAAGATCCCTTTGATGCCCGCTTCTTCGATGCTGCTGCCGTTGTCCATCAGCTTGAGCGCCAGTGCTTCGAGCAATTTCGGCGTTGCAAACGCGCACTTAATGTCGTGCCCGGCGGAAAGAATCGTGACTGCTTGGTCGATGACGTGTCCGGCGTAAGCCTTCACTCCTTCGATATCACCTTTCTTGAGCAACTTAACAACCCAGCGCGGATCGAGGTCCACGCAGAAGCAGATGCCGCCGCGATATTGAGCAAGATGCTCAACAGCAAGTCGCAGACGACGCGGGCCCGATGGACCGAGCATCAGCCAGTTAGAGCCACGTGGGAAGTGCTCGTCAGGAAGTGTGTCGCTGAAGTTTTCGTAGTCGATCCAATGGTCTTCAATCACCATGCGTGACTTCGGAATGCCGGTCGTACCACCGGTCTCAAAAACGTAGACGGGCTTGCCTGCCAACCCTTTCGGAACCCAGCGATTGATCGGCCCACCACGGAGCCATTCATCTTCAAAGTTCGGAAACTTCTTCAGGTCGTCGAAGCAATTAACCTCTTTGAGCGGATCGAATTTGAGTTCTCGTTTCTTTTCCAACCAGAACGGGCAGCCGGTCTCATCGCTGAAATGCCAGCGGACAGTTTGTCGCGTGTGTTCGTCAAGTTGTTCTTTGGCTTGGGCCATTTTGGCGGTAAGAGTGGCGTCGCTCACGGTGGGTCAGTCTCCTTCGAGATGGTCGGGACGAGATTTCGATGCGAACCGAGCAAACAGTCGCAAGAGGGTTTCGAGGCGAGGCGGCTAGTTTATTGGGAGGCGGGAGCATTTCAACCCGCTCAAGAATTTGACTTCATCCTGACGTGACCTAGGCTTCTGCCACCGAGATTTTGTGGCCATTTGCGATCGCAGGGCTTGATCTCCAAGTGACTTTCGCCTTTTCCTGAATCAAAAACATGGCATCGCTTTTCGGCAAACTGAAAGAGTCTCTCACCGACAACATCCATTCTACGTCGGCTCCCTCGTCGACAGAGTCACTTAAGGCGGCGACGGAATCGTTAAAGGCGTCACTTCAATCGACCGTCCAGACACTCACCGCATCGACAACCGCCCGCGTCCCCGCAGACCTCGACCCTCGAGATGCGGCCGAATTGCTGCCAGGCAAACCGGAGAATATCGCTCCTGAATCGCCGGCAGTTTCGGTCGATGAAGCAAAATTAGATGCCGCAGCTACCAGTGAGATTCCTGAACGAACTGACGCGGAGCCTGTCGCGTGGGTTGACCGGCGACTGACTGATCTGTTTGACCGAGTCAATAAGCTCCTGGGGGATGCCGCTGGCGAGACCGCTGAAGATGAGAAATTTCGCCCAAAAGCTCCGGATACGCTCGAGCAATCTGGGCTCAACCGCGAAGAAATCGAAAGTCTGATCCTCAAATATCTTTATACGCGTGGAGTCGCATCCGGGCGGCAAGTCTGTTTGCAGATCAAGCTACCGTACCAAATCGTTGAGCCGATCATTCGTGATCTCAAGTTCGATCACTTGCTGTCATTGTCTGGTACGGCTGAAGCGGGCGATTTTGAATACAGCATCACGGATACCGGCCGTGACCGAGCGCGAGCGATGGCCGCCGAGTGTTCCTATTGCGGAGCCGCTCCGGTTCCCTTGAAAGACTATCTCGTCGCGATGGCCGCACAGAGCATCGCCAAGCAGCAAGTTTCCGTCGAACACCTTCACGACGCGTTCGCCGACTTGATCATGAATAAAAAGATGCTCGACACGCTCGGCCCGGCAATCAACTCCGGACGCGGCATGTTCCTCTTCGGTGAACCGGGCAACGGCAAGACGAGCATCGCCGAACGAATCACGCGTTGTTTCGGTTCTGTGATTTGGATTCCGCGAGCACTCGGCATCGACGGAGAAATCATCCGACTATTCGATCCGGGGATGCACGAAGAGATCGCCTCCGACAAAGAAGGGCTCTTCGATCTGTCGGGCGTTGATCCGCGTTGGGTGCAGATCGTGCGACCGACGATCGTCGCTGGTGGCGAACTGACAATGGCAGAACTCGAAGTGACCCAAAATAAGATCACCAAAATCTGCGAAGCACCGCTGCAATTGAAGAGCAACTGCGGCACATTCGTCATCGACGACTTCGGACGCCAACGAATGCCGGTGTCAGAGCTGCTCAATCGCTGGATCGTGCCGCTCGAAAAGCGATACGACTTCCTCAACATGCCCAGCGGCAAAAAGATTCAGGTGCCGTTCGACCAACTCATCATCTTCTCGACCAACCTTGAACCGAAGCAGTTGGTTGATGGAGCATTCCTCCGCCGCATTCCGTACAAGATTCAGGTCCCGGATCCGACCGAAACCGAGTTCCACAAAATCCTCTCGATCGTCTGCCCGCATTACGGGTTTGAATACGAACGAGAGGCGGTCGAATATCTGCTTGCCACGCATTACCGCCCGGTCAATCGTCCGCTGCGTTCATGCCAGCCGCGCGACCTCGTGTTGCAAGTTCGCAATTACTGCACCTATCACAAACTCCCGAAAAAACTTTCGCGTGAAGCGTTCGACTTCGCGGTCTCGAATTATTTCTCGGTGATGTAGCTATTGGGGCAGATTTAATCGAAGCGTTCAACGCAAAGACGCGAAGAACCTTGGCGCGGGCTTCGCCCGCAACCCAACCTATGACGTTGAACATCAAGTCATTCACGAAGGCGAAAACTTAGAACCGCAGAGGACGCTGAGATCGCAGAGGTTTCAT
>CAIJTL010000387.1 GCA_903823545.1 uncultured Planctomycetaceae bacterium | reverse complement strand
GGATCAACTGGATGAACCGCTGGCGGCCATGGCGCGGACCACGGGGGTAAAATTATGAACCCCGATCATGTCAACCGGCTGCTGCAACAAGGATTGGCCGACCTAGCCGAAGCCCGACGGCACTTGCATTACTCCTTCCAGCAGGCGGCGGGATTGCCGGACACCTTGCACGGCGCAACGGAGAAACAATTGGAAAGCACCGAGGCATTCACCGGACGTTTTGCCCGCGCGGTGGACTTGCTGGTCAACAAAGTGCTCCGCAGCCTAGACCGGGTGGAAATGAAGGCAGAAGGCACCTTGCTGGACGTGGTCAACCGCGCCGAAAAACGCGGGTTCGTAGCGGACGCCGGGGCTTTGCGAGAGATGAAAGACGTGCGCAATATGATCGCCCACGACTATGCCGGAGCCAAAGCCGCGGAAATTTTCGCCTATTGCCGGGCACAAAAGCCGGCTTTGGATGAAATTTGCACACGGGTGGAGGCTTACGTCCGCCGTTTGTCAGAATGAACGGATTGCGCCTGGAAATCCTGACGCCGGAGTGATCAGTGGATGACGCCACGGGATAAATCGATGACTCTCATCTGTCACCAAGGCCTTTCTGAAACTCCCGCACAGAGTCGCCCGGTGCCGCAAACTTGGTTTCGTACTGCCGTTCCAAGATTGCTTCGCCACCGACCTGCAAGCTGACGTGAGCGCTTGCTTCAATTCGGAGGAGCCTCGCGGTCCGCAGAACCGGAATGCATTCCGTCAAGTTTGGGCAAATTTTGGTCAAAGCCGCATTGTGTGGTCGCGCGTCCTCACCCTTTTCGTCCTTGAGCGATGGCTGGAGAGTTCACACCCGCCGCATCTGTGTTCATCCGTGATAAAATCCTTCCGTGTGTTTCGTGGGCCACATCCGTCCGTCTCCTGCTGCCTCTGTGTCCGCGCTCAGTGAACTCTGTGACAAAATCCGACCGTCTCGCTCCTTTTTGTGCCTTCTGCGCCTCTTTGCGGCCAATCCTGCAAACCGTTTTCACCACGGATTACGCGGATAGCGCGGATAGTTCCCTGCTCTCCAAACATCCGTGATCTCCGTGACATCCGTGGTAAAAAATCCGACTCAGCCTTCCGTGTATTCCGTGTTTTCCGTGGGCACTCGTCCGTGGTTCGGAATGCCGTCTCCTTTTTGTGACTTCTGCGCCTCTTTGCGGCCAATCTTCCGAGCCGTTTTCACCACGGATTACGCGGATAGCGCGGATATTTCCCTGCTCTCCGGACATCCGTGATAGCCGTGACATCCGTGGTTAAAAATGCCGACTCCGTCTTCGGCTTTTGGCTATTTTCAGCCTGACAGATTGAGACCAGCTTGTTGAACGCACCACAGACATTAGGGTTTGCCCCCTTTTTCCGCCTACCAGCATGCAATTGATCGAACAACTCCAGATTGAATCTGCCCAACTCGCGGCATTCGACGTCAAGCATCTTTGGCTTTTCGGATCCGCTGCTCGAGGGGAGGCGAACCCAGCCGATGTCGATATCCTCGTTGAGTTCAACCAACCGCCGGGCTTGCTCAACTACATGGGGCTAAAGTTCAGACTGGAAGCTGTGTTGGGCAGGGCGGTAGACCTCGTCTCGAAATCGGCGTGCCGGGAGCGTTTCTTCCGCCAAATTGAGAGGGATTTAATAAGTGTCACGTGATCCGCACCTACTGCTGTAGGATATCATCGAATCGGGTGCGGCCATCCAAGGCTACATCGCCGGACTAGATTTTGATCGGTTCGCCGCGGACCCACTTCGCATGGATGGGGTTGTTCGGCGATTCGAGATCATCGGTGAAGCCGTGAAGAAACTTCCCGCAGTCCTAACGGATGCCGAGCCTGAGATCCCATGGCGCGCAATCGCCGGATTTCGCGATGTACTGGCGCACGCCTATTTCGACACCGCTGCCTCGATTGTCTGGAATAGTGCGACTGAGCATCTACCTGCTCTGCTCGCCGCCTGCCGGCGTCTTGGCTGCTCCGCCCCTCGGAGTGAAGATGAAGGTGATAACGGCGATCCGGTTGGATTGCCCCCAATAACCGATAACGATTAACGAGTAGCGGTTGCTCCGCCCTCCGTCTCAACGACTGTTCACCAATATCGGGCGCCCGCCCGCCGCTTTCTCCTTTTCCGCCGGTCCGCCCCTTGCCGCGACCTAGTCGCCCAAGCGATGGGGCCAGTCAAAAGCCACGCCCCGATCATGGTAAGATTGAACATTAAAACCGTTGCTGACCCCGTTTGGCTGCCCCTAATTTCCCATCATGAGTCATCTTGAAGTTCTTGAAGCTGAGGTAAGAAAGCTGCCCCGAGATGAAGCGCTGCAGTTGCAGGACTTCTTGGCCGACTTCCTTGAAGATCAGGAGGCACTTACGCCTGAATTCATCGCCAGTATCGAGCGCGGTCAGGCCGACTTGCGGTCCGGTCAGGCACGCGTTCGCCGGGACTGACCTTCCGTGAGTCAGGCAACGGAAATCTATTCTCGGGAGTTTG
>CAIJTL010000386.1 GCA_903823545.1 uncultured Planctomycetaceae bacterium | reverse complement strand
TTCCGGCTGGTTCAGTCGAATCACAGAAATTGAATGTGCTCGATAAAGGCTTCGGCTCGTCACGAGACCCTGAGCTATTTCGCAGTATCTGAGGCTGCCGTTGGCGTGGGTTCCGCGCGAGAGAAAGACAAAATGATCGATTTCGAAAGCATGCCATCACTTGTCAGTTTGATCTGAGGGGGCGAACCATTTTTCGGTTTTGCCCGGCCACCTTGCTCCGGCGTGAGAAAATCGATTTGCACTTCGGTTCCACGACCGTCGCCGTTGTCTTCAAGTAACGAGTGTTCGGTCGCAAGGAGTTCTCGTTCAAGGTACGACTGTGCGAGGTTGCGCGACACTGTCACATACAAGTCGAACAAGCTTGTCACGCCGTCGCCGTCAATGTCGAAGTCCTTGGCGTCAGCTGGAGTGGAAAGAACTCGCGCGAACTTCTGCGGGAACTCGGTTTCGTTGGTTTCCCAATCGGTTTCCGTCGACGTGATGACGACGCGCCCTTTGGCGGAAAGTGGCTTCAAATAAAAGCCACTCGTGGGGGACGTAATCACGAAGACTTGTTGAGTGGCATTGATGTCATTGAACAGCTTGGCGAAGTCGAGTTGATGGATGTCTGGGCCAGGTAGATTGAACCACGAATTCTTGCCGTCGTAGTGGCTATGCCCGATGACGATGACCCACAGGGCGTCATCCGATTGCAACTTCGATCGCAAAACCGCGACGCTTTTTTCGAGCTCTTCACGAGTTGCTCGCCCCGCCGATTTGATGACATCAGTATCTGCGTCCTGCGGATCATCACCAAAAAGAATTTGCACATCGGATTCTCCAAAACCAAATCGTTTGGTTAGACCGTCGTGCATCTTGCGGATCGTGTCGGCGAATAATTTGCGGTGCTCCGCGTCGCCGCTCAAACCGCAAACAATCAAGGCTCGCTTCACTGCGATTGGCTTTTGAGCGACAGCTTCCACTTTCGGATCGTTGACTGCTGACTCCTGGCCGACGACCGCCGATGTGCTGGTGAATTCTGCGATCATCAACAGACTGGCCAAGACAACAAATGCGCGAGTCATAACAGTTCGACTTTCTATTTCAGTGCCTCAATCAGGCTCGGATCGAGCGGACGCCCCAGGGCACGGTGTGTCGACTTTGGGTCGCCATTTTCAGGAAATCGATCGGCGTGCCATACCACTTTGTCTTTGTGGCGGCCTTCCAGTTCTCCGGACGTTCGACGGGCAAACGCGAACTGCCATTGAGTTCGATCAGTCGTTTTGATCGCTTCGAGTAACAACAGCGATTCAGGATCGGTTCCTTGCACGAATGCGAAGACCGCTCCATCGACTAAGTCACTTCGTTTGCTCTCATAGCGATACAACGGCTGAGGAAGTAGGCGCAGTTCTTCACGATCACTTTTATCCGCGCGCCAACCGAGCATTGTTGAAGAGAACTGCGCGGCCAGAGTCTTCATTTGTCGCATTCGTCCTGCGGGATTTTCGGCAGGCAAATCGGCATCAGGAACCGTAAGAAACGTGACTCCTGGTTTCTCAGGTGCCCAAACAACGATGCCGTCGCGCTTCGCGATCAACTTGCCGCGCGACAACGAATCGAATTCGTGATGGAGGCTATTCATCCAAGGATACATGCAGCAAACCGCTTCGGGCCGACCAGCATTCAAGAACAGCACAGTCATGCCATCTTCCGAACCACGAGTGTTGTTCGCCCATCGCATAACGACTCGCGCCGTCATCGGTGTTGCAGATTGTTCATCCGCAAACAACTCGTTCCACGAAATCGACTCGTCCATCACCTTTCGTAATGGCGACGGAGTTTTCACGGCAGAAACATCAACGTCTTTCTTAGCCGTGTCCTCTCCATTTGCGATGACAGAAAGCAATCCGATTGCCAGAAATTGTGTCAAAACAAATTTACCAACCCGAAGCGTCAGCAAGGATGTCGGCAAACCCCGCGTGGGATCGCCCTCGCTCGCACTTCGGCTATTTGTTGATATCGCTGATCGCCACATCCCGACGTTTCGAATCATGAAACACCCCGCTGAGCAGACAGTTGAAACTGAAACGCCCAGATCTCACGAAGCATTCCCGAAGGAATGCGCCACCGCTCAAAGAATCCTAAGCCTTCTGGAGAACGCTCTGTCGGATAACGCGATTCAGTTAGGAATCGCGAACAGACTACGGAGCACAGCCAATGGTGACTGGTCTTCCAGAGTACTCGGTTCTTCGGCGACGAAGATTGCTTCGCGTAGTCCCGGATTGTCTGGTGAAAACGCGGAGGCAGAAACGACGTTCTTGTCTGCGAGTGCTGAGCCAACGACTTGTCGATTGACCAAGTTCCACAACTGTGCCCGACCATCCCATAGGCCAACGATTAATTCGTCATTACTAACGAAGGTCAGTGCTCCAGGTGACGTCGCGCACGGAAGCGTCGATTCAATTTGCCCCGTGAACGCGTTCAGCAGTGCCACTTCGCCGCGAGCGTTTGAAGTCCAATCTCCGACGGCAACGGCAAGCTGTCGACCGTCTGACGAAAACCGAACGCAGTTCACAGCAGATGGAAAGTTCGGCAAATCAGCGAGCACATCGCTATTCGCCAAATTGATTAGTAAGACCGAACCATCTCGGCTTCCTGCGGCGACTATATCGCCACGAGGAGCAACAGCGACTGAGCGAAGAACGTCAGTGTGAGTTGTCACCGTGCGCAACAGCTCGCCACGTGCTGAATCCCAAAGAGTAATTCGACCGTCGTGACCGACCGCTGCGAACCAGTTGCCATCCGGAGCGAACGACACCGCAGTCATTTTTTGATCTGACAAGTCGGTCTCGTGGTTCGACGTCAAATCGGTCAGCACGACTCGACGAGCGATCGTTGCTCGCACCACGAATCGTCCGTTTGGAGAGGTTGCGGTTGACCAAACCTTTTCACCGCGACCGGCACGCTTCTTCGACGCCGTTAGAGATTTGCCTTGAGCAGACTCAGTTGGTATTGAGATTCCACCGGTGCTGGTTTGCGACTCTGTCGGATCTTGTACTAGATCGCGTGAACCGACTGCGGCTTGCTGCTCGGCGTTAGTCACAGGAGTGACGATGTCGTCGTCCGGAAGGGGATCGATTCGCAATGATGAAACGCTCGCCGAGCCGAATACAAAGGGCTGCAACGGCAGTAGCAGCGCGGCCATAATCGCCGTCGCAAAACGGACTCGACGAGACATTGTTTTGGGAGCCGCACCGCGCATGATCTTTGTCAGCCGATGCCGTAAGAAATGAGCTTGCCCCAAACCGCATGCAACTGGCGGCAACGCTTGGCGCCGTTCACAGAGGTAATCAATCGTGTCGAGCAGTGCTTCGGCGTAGAGTTTCGGTGCATGTGGAAACTGGCTGACAACCCAAGCGTCGCAGCATTCTTCCTCGGCCACTTCGATCTGTTGCTTGGCGAGCCACAAAATCGGATGCCACCAGAAAAGGGATGTCGCGATAAGTTCCAGTAATCTCACCCAATGGTCGCCGCGAGCGAAGTGAGCTAACTCGTGAGTCAACAAGGTCGCTCGTGCTTCATCATCAAGTCGCTCGGCGAGGTCAGACGGAAACAACAGCTTCGCTCGTGAACCGCAGCCCCACAACATCGGCGAAACTGCCGCATCGACGATCAAGACCTGCGGAACTCGTTGTAGTTGTAATGCGACAGCAAGCTCATCAGTTTGTTGTTGCAGCTCCCGATATGAGACCGCACTCGTGAGCACTCGTCGTTGAAATCGAATCGCCCGCAACACCTGCAAAGTCAGCCAGAGACTCGAACCAGTGAGCCAGCCAAACAACAACAGCGATCGCCAATCTGAATACCGTGCCCAAATCGTAGAGCACGTTTTCAAAGTGCTCGTGAAAAACGACGGAAGCCAATGATCCGTGTGAAGAGTCTGACCATTCGCAACGGCGAGCTCATTCGTAATGAGCGTTTCAACGCGTGCGACTGATTCGCTCGCTGGGTCGGAAACGTTCGGAATCACACCTTCGGAATGCATGACTGACTCGTCGTCGACATGCGACGCGATATTGCGAGGAGTACCTGGCATGGTGGGAATGTGCCCCACATTCGCAACCGGCATGTCGATCGTCACCGGCAACTGAAACAGCGGAGGTGTGACGAACTTCAAGAGCACCACAACCCACAACGCATGACTCAATGCCGGTCGCCGAGCAGCTCGGCCCACCACAAATGCCAACAACGCCAACGGCAACACGGTCACAGCGTTGATCAATGCAATGTTGAGAAGTGTGGTCATGAGCCAGACTCACTAAGCCGAAGAGGCCACGAGGGCGGACGTTATTAATATCGGAATTCCCAAGAACGATGTCTCGTGAAGCGTTCGTCCTCGCGGACGCTTCGGCTGAGTGAGACCGCTATTTCTTCTCTCGATCCAATTCGTCGAGCAAACCGCGTAATGACTTTCGATCTTCGGTTGTCAGCCCGCTCGCCTTGACCAAGGTGGTCAACAAGGGATGAATTTCTCCCTGGCAAAGCTTGTCTGCGGTTGTTTGTAACTGCCTCGCGATCAATATCTCGCGAGCAATCGCCGCCGAGAACTGATGAGGCCACGTTTTCCGGTTCCGCTTCACGCACTTCTTCGCTTCGAGCCGTTCTAGCAACTTTTGCACGGTCGCGTTCAGCGCGGTCGTCCCTTCGGGATAAAGCCGCTCGGTTAATTCGCGCACCGTCGCCGTCTGCGATTCCCACAGCACTTGCAGAACGGCCAACTCCGCATCCGTAACATCTTGAGGCGTGCGAGCCATTGTGAATGCACCATTTCAGTAATCGGATTCAAACTCTCAAACAGGCTGCCAAGATACAGACGCCATGTCTGGAGTTCAAGAAGTGATTTCAAAAACTTTTCGCGGGAACTCAGAGCGACTG
>CAIJTL010000385.1 GCA_903823545.1 uncultured Planctomycetaceae bacterium | reverse complement strand
CTCGCGACACACATCACCGCGACGAACACGCAACATTCCAGTTATGTCTTCGTGAGCTATTGGAACGACACGAATCGCGGCCCGAAGTACAGCGGCGAATTAGTCGCCATCAACCTCGATAACCCGTTTGGTCCAAACGGCACAATCCAATTGGCTCATCATCGGACAAACATCGCCAACCGCTTCTATCACGGCTATTCGTTCCCAACAGTCTCTCTCGACGGCAAGAAGCTGATCTTCAGCAGCACCTGGGGACCACAACAGGCGATCTCACAGACGTTCGTGCTGGATTTGGTGGGGAAGGTGCCTTGAAGATTAGCGAACTCAAAGTTGTCTCCCGATTCCCACGTGATGAAACCCGCATCAACCCCTTCGGTCATCCGAGCCGAATCGCCGGGAAACAGAAGTCGTCAGCGCCGGATGAAGTCCAATGGGTGTGAAGCTCGCGAACGACAATCGCCGACTCTGCCAGGATGGTTTCGATCGTGCATGGCACGGAGGAGAGTCTCTCCCCCGATCAACGAAAGCAACGTGTTGCTAGCGGAATCGCAACCTAATTCCGTCAGCGGCTAGACGATCGCTCTTCTGTGCTTCGATATGCGTGAAGGTTCCGCGTGTTTGTGGCGGGAATGTTCGAAAGCCGAGTCGTTCCAAATCGCGACAGAACCCTGGCACATCCTCAAACCGACTCGTGGCCTCCCAAATGTGGAGATGTCCGTCGATTTTGAGAACGCGATGTGCCTCTCGAATGTAATCCGTGAAATTCGCGCCCATGAGTGAGAGCGAGAAAACCGCGACATCCAACGAGTCGTCATCGAGCGGGACATGAGACATGTCTCCCTCAATGACCGTGTCATCGACCGCGATATGATCGAAGCTCTGTACCGTGTGCCGGTCGCTGATGGCTTTGGCCAGCAGGGCCTCGCCACAGCCGAAGTCGCCGATCGAATATCCCTCGCGTTTCTTGCACCACTTGATCATTTCTTCGACGGGGACGACGGCCCATTGCGATCGAGCTTCGCGATACAGCGTATGGTACTGCTCCCATTCTTCCGGGTTCGCTCTGAGTCGTTCGCCGAGAACATCGCTGCGCGAGCTATTCCAACGATTATTGAGCTTCGAGAAATCGCCGTACGTCGCCAGACGACGACGAACGTCAGAGACATCGTCACTCAGTGGCACGACGATCTTTCGACGACTGACCGTTGACGCTCTTCCTGATTCGAGCCGTTCGAGCCAAAGCAGAATGTCCCGTTGTGCCTGCGCTGGACTTCGGAGATTTCCTTCTGGCACCGCGCCGTCAACGGCTGCATCAGCAATGGATTTCTTGTACTGAATTCGGCACAGCTTCGTATCGCAATACGACCAGCGAGTGCCGTCGATGTCGGCATAGGTCACGGGGATCACAACCTTCACTTGGGTTTCCGACTGGCCCTGACGCCAGATTCGTCCAATGAGTTGTTCGTATTCCGCGTTGGTCCACGGAAGCACGTTAATGATGAGCTGGCTGCAAACTTGTTGAAGGCCATCGACTCCTGTACCGACAGCGCTGGACCCGATCAACACGTCAAGATTGCCGCCCCTGAATTCGTCAAGACCGTCCTTCATTTCGCCGGTGAAGAAGCCGACGCGATAGCCGCGAGCAGAAATCGCGTCGTAGAGCATCCGGTCAATCTCTTGAACGTAATGCGTGTAGATCAGCGTCGGCTTGCCGGGAGACAGGTTGTCAAGAATTGTCGGCAGCCGAGCGCGCGTCAGAATGCGTTCCAGTTCGAGCGGCGAATGATCTTTCCCCAATTGTCGAATCTCAGGCAGGAATGCCGTGCAATCGACGTCGACTTTTTGCGTATCCAGCG
>CAIJTL010000384.1 GCA_903823545.1 uncultured Planctomycetaceae bacterium | reverse complement strand
TGACTTGTTTGATCCGATCGTGAATCCATTCACCACCACCAGACAAGACCGCCTCGCGAACTCGTTGCAATCCGATATCGCGATCATGATTGCCACCAATGGCCATGACGGGAGTCACGTTGCCAAGCGATCGCACCAACTCACTGAGCACGCTCAATTCGGTCGCTTGATCAACCAAATCACCACCTAAAAGCACCGCATCAGGCTCCGTCTTCCGAACGGCATCCATGACCTGCTGACACAAAATCTTCGAGCGTGAATGCCGCAAATGGATATCGCTCACATACAGCAGACGGCACGAATCGCCTCGCTGCGACAGTCGCTCTTCTCGAATGTGGAGAGCTTTTTGAAGTCCGATTTCTAGCCGTCCAGCAAGCATTCGTGGGTCCCGTGAAGAGCTCTCATGTGCTGGGGACATCGATCGCCGACTCGTCGGCCTGAGTGCATCAACTTGAGGGCCAGTTGTCGTTGATGCACGGGATCTAGATTTCGCCAGAAACCACATCACCCATCGTCCCGCTAGCCAGGGTTCTTATCTGTCTCCGGCATCGCCACCTTCAGCAGCCGAGATTGAATGTGCTTGTGAATCGCCGCATCCCACTCGCCTGCGATGTGAGCTTTGACATCGAACACCGAGTCATACGCTGGCCCCGGTTTCTTCAAGAGGACGTTCGCTGGATCGCCGAGATCAAGGAACTCAGCTCTCGGTTCGTCGGCCCACTTCTTCCAACCCAGCGCATTGCGAGTGGCGATCGTCACGGCTTGCTTTACGTTACCGGGCAGCTTGTCTGGCTGTGCCTTATCGAATCGACCAACCGACGACGGATCGAGAAACACGACCAACTCAAGCGACAATGCCGGCTCTTCGGACAGCAACTGGCTCACTTCCCACGCCGTGTGCCCACCCCAACTGTTGCCAACGATGGCTAGCTTCTCATCCGGACGTTTGGCATGTCGCTGCCGAAGTTGCGCGGCAATCCCTTTCGACAGCGGAGCCGGTTGCTCCTTGATTTTCCCCGCAGCCCTCCCATTCCAATTGAAGTACTCAGCAGCAACACCGTCCAGCCGCAGATCACCCGCCAACTGAAACATCCCGCTGTTACCGACACCACGCGGAGCCGTTCCGGCGATTTGATCGGCAGTCGGATCTGAATCAAACCCACCAATGAACGCGATAAACAGAGGCTTCGACGGTGACTCAGCAAGAACACTCGTTATCCGAACCGTGAGTGCCATCACAACGCAAGCAACAACCTGAATCAGCTTCATGGTCAGAGACCCCTCCTTCTGGAAAGGCTAGTGCTTGGCCAAACCTTAAAATTAGCACGACGGAACTCTGTACGACGGACTTCCAGTCCGTCGCCTCCAACGATTACCGACGGACTGGAAGTCCGTCGTACCTGAAATTGCAGATGCGACCATGCACGATGACAGGGTGCGCCATTAGGAGCCGAAGCGGCGCCCACCCGCGACTTACTGCCCAATCAACTTCTTCACTTGCTCGTCGCTCAGGGCGTCTTTCCACATGCGGACGTCGTCGATGATGCCGTCCATGAATTCTCTCGATCCCGTGTTGCCGATGGTCATGGTTTGACCGGGACGCATCAGGCGCGGGTCGCCTTTGAAGGGGATGGTCTTCTTGCGGTCGGCATCGAGGTACAGGCGGCATTCCTTCTTTGCGTTGTCGATGACGAACGTGATCAAGTACCAGCGCTTGATGTCGAGGTCTCCGCCCTGCCCGTTCGAGCCGACGTCGACTTTGTAGAAGTTGACTGCGGTCTCGATCCAACGCGTGCCGTCGCCGATGTCGCCATGAACTTTGTCGGCATTCACTTTCATGTCGAAGCTGAACTCGCCGCCCGAACGAGTGCCGACAATGCCCGAGAACGTCGGCTCCTTCGTCAACCACACCCAAGCAGAGACCGTGAAGGTGCTCAGGTCAAAGTCGGGTGAGTACGGGATCGCAACGTGCTGCTCTTTCGCTCGATCGAACAACAAGCCCTTGCCGAACTTGCCCTGCTGCGAGGTCGCTCCGTTGATGATGCCGTGATGCTTGCCCGCGCTGTCGCGAGCGTCGGAGTCATCGTCTTCGAACTGCCAATGAGCGATCGGCGCCGGCACGCCCGCGATTGGGATCGAAGGTGGAGCGGCGATTGCAGTTCTCAGACCCGATTGAATCCACGCGACCAAGTCCGCGACTTCATCGGGATGACACGTATTGAGTAGTCCCGCTGGCATCAGCGACACCGGCGACGGTCGAATCTCGACGATGTCCTTACGAGCGAACTCGCGCACGTCGGAGGGGACATAAAGGTTCGGTTGGATTTGCACCTTCTGCGGGTCGTTGTTGACCAGGCGGCCGGTCACGACGGTGCCGTCTTCCAGTTCCAGCAATGTCGCTGCATATTGATCGCTGACGACTTTGCTGGGCTCGGTGATATGTGTCACCAGCTCGCGAGTCGGGAACTTGTTCGCCGCGAGCGTGAGGTCCGGGCCGGTCACTCCGCCTTCACCTCGGAAGAGATGACACGCCAGGCAACCCACTTCGCGATACAGCGTCTTGCCGCGAGCGAGGTCTCGTTTGCTCTTCAGCAACGGCTCGACTTCGTTGAGCAACACGTCGGCGTCCCAGTTCTTCACGAACAAGCGAGAAGCCAACGGCGGTTCGGGCCGGTTCTCGGGAGCCGCATCCAGGATCGGTTTCAGCGCGGCCTTCTCAGCGTCCGTCAGTGAAGCGACGGCGTCCTTCCGAATGTCGGCAATGAACTTCGAGAGATGTGCCGCCTTCTGGAATTTTTCCAACAGGAACCAGCGGAAGAATTTCTCCTTCGCTCCCTTCGGCCATTCTCCGGGGATCAGTCGCAGGCTTGTCGCGTAAGCCAACTGCTCTTCTTGCGAGGCCGCCTTTTCGAACAACGGGAAGATCAGCTTCGCAGCCAGCGGCGACTTCCAACGAGCCAGCACTTGCACGGCTTCGACATTGAAGCGGTCATCATTCGACGGGACCGCTCGATGGAGTTTTTCTAACAGCTTGGCCTTCAACTCGCCCTCGGGATCACCGAAGCGAACCGTCGCGACTTGCAGAGCACGCACGGCATCGAGCCGCGTTTCGGCGTCGAGCTTCGCCAGATTCAAGCTGTCCCAATTGCGAAGCACGGCCTCTTTCGCATCGGCCTTATCGAGCCGCGCCAAAGCGAGCGTCGTCTGCACGATCGCTCGCGGCTGAGTCAGAGCGAGTGCCTTTACCTTCCAACTTTCAACCGGGCGGAACTCCAACAACGTCCGCGCGGCAAACCGAATGAAGCGGTCGTCGTGCGTCAGACATTCGAGCGCGAGATTCAACGACGCGTCATCGGTCGCGTGATAGGCGTCTTCGAGTTTGTGCCGGAGTGCTCGCAGCGATGCCGACTTCGGATCGCTCGCTTGAGGAACGGTCGAGGTACTTTCTGTCCCCACGTAGCTCACTCGATACAGAGCACTGTTCGAGTTCCGGCTGCCTCCCGCGAAATACAACGCACCGTCTGGAGCCACAACGATGTCGGTCGGCTTCGTGCCGTTGCCTTCGAGGAACACTTCTTGAGTCGCCGAGTACGTCGCTCCGGCTTCCTTCAAATGCACTGCGTACAACTTGCCGTAGGTCCAATCGGCGATGAAGAGAGCTTCTTGATAACGAGCCGGGAACTTGGCTCCATAACCAAACGCCACTCCGGTCGGGCTGCCTCGACCGACATTGATGACCGGCGGCAATGAGTCGACGTAGTACTCAGGCCACTTGCCCGACACGCTGCGCCAACCGAACTCAGCCCCATCCACGACATGACACACGCGAGTCGGGCGATACCACGGCGTGCCGAGATCCCATTCCATGTCGGCGTCATACGTGAAGAACTCGCCGTGCCGATTGAAGGCCCCGTCGTATTGATTCCTCAGCCCCATGCCCGCCAGCGTCCACTCTTTGCCATCCGGCGACATCCGCGCGATGTAACCCGCCGGTGCTCCGGCCCCGAGCATGAAGCCGTGCCCCACCAACTTCGGGATGACGAGATCATCCTTCCAAATTGGCGGCACTTGATGGTGCTGAAACTCGGTCGGTCGCGTTGAGTTCCCGCACACAACCGTGATCGACTTGCCATCCGGCGAAAGCAGCAAGGCATGCGGCCCATGATCTCCACTGCCATGAATCTTGCGGAGCAGTTCGACCTTATCGAGCACGTCGTCGCCATTGGTGTCGGTGACGCGATAGACGCCGGAACCGGCTTCATAAACGCCTTCCTGGCAGACCATCACGTAGAGGCTATCGAAGGCCCACAACAACCCGTTCGCATGACCGACCGGCAACGCGAGCGGCTCCATCTTCATCTGCTTCACATCGCCCCCGACCGGCGGCGGAGTGATCCGCACCATGCGGCCTCCAGCATCCGAAGCGATCAACCGCCCCTTGCCATCGACACACATCGCAACCCAAGACCCTTCGGCTTCATCGAGTGCATGCAGCAGCTCGACACGAAAACCTTCCGGCACCTTGATGGACTCGGGCTTCGTCACTGACGGACGCAGCTCTGCAAAGACATCGCCCCACGGCGACTTGTCATAAGCATGCACGACCTTCACCGCCTTGCCCTTCGCATCCGCCTTATCAACGACCACCCAAGAGCCGTCCGTTTCGAGCCGCCGTCGCAAGCCATCGGCCTCGGTGACATACATCACCAGCGCGACGGCGTTCGCATCGGCCCCGCGTTTGGCTTCGATGCGGACCTTGTTCTCACCGGCCACAAGCTGACCTTTGACCTGCAAGTCCTTCGGTCGCTTCAAGTCCGATTGCTCGCCAATGACCTCGCCATT
>CAIJTL010000383.1 GCA_903823545.1 uncultured Planctomycetaceae bacterium | reverse complement strand
CCGCTTGTCCGAGTCGCGACTTCGTCACACGGACAACCTGAGCCGACATCCTCAGTTATTTGCCGTGCGACATCCTGACGAAAGTGGATATCGCCAGCATGGCGTTCAGCTTGGAATGCCGCAGCCCGTTCCTCGATCAAGAGGTGATCGAACTCGCTGCGCGGATGCCAATCGAATTGAAGTTGCACGGCAATCAAGGGAAGCAAATCCTGATCGACACGTTTGCCGATTTGCTTCCGCCGTCGATTCAGCATCGCCGGAAAATGGGCTTCGGTGTGCCGCTGGCCAACTGGTTCCGAGGTGAATTGAAGTCGTTCCTGCACGATGTCTTGTTCGATTCGCGAACACAATCACGCGGCTTCTTCGAGCCCGCGGCCGTACAGCGCTTGTTCGACGAACATCAGCAACAGAAGACCGATCACTCACACCGCTTGTGGGCTCTGCTCTGTTTGGAGTTGTGGCAGCGAATGTTCCTCGACGCGGCGGAAGCGCCGGCAAGTTGCCCGACGAGTTTGTGAAATTCATAAGGCGGCGAAGCCGCATGTAACCCGAAGCGTGAGCGAGGGCGGACGCTTCAAAACGCTTTGAATTCGTAGTTGTTTGGAGCGATCGCCCTCGCTCACGCTTCGGGTTACATGCGATAGACGTCGGACGGTTCGCCAAGACACGCGATTAAAAATCGCCTTTGGCAATAACGATTTAGTGCAAGTGGCTCGCTTGAGTTGATCGTGTCGAACTCAACGCACGCGATCCGCGTGCGCCACAAAAGCCAGAAGCCCGGCTTTTTACAAAGTCGGGCTTCTGGCGTTTCAGACTGAAACAGTCGATTCAATTCAACTCAATTAGACCATGTCCTTCAGGGCCTTCATCGGGCGAACCTTGACGACGTTTTTGGCTGGCTTAGCCGGTCGGTCCATCAATTCACCTGGCTTAAATGGGTTTGGGACACCCTTTTGGGCCTTGGTGGCTGGCTTGCTGATGCGGACGATCTTCAGAAGACCAGGAATCGCGATGAGACCTGGACCCTTCTTGCCGATCTGAGCACCAATCAGGTTGGTCAGTGACTCAAGCACTGCTGAAACCTGCTTACGGCTCAGCTCCGTGTCTTCAGCCAGCTTGTTGAGGATCTCGGACTTGGAAATTGACTTCGCAGCTTTTTCCGCCATGTGACTCCCTTTCTTGAACGGTCAGCGGGACGAACAGATAACCGGGTCACGGAACGTTTCTTGGTGTTTGTGCCCGACGTGAAATACTTGGCTTTTCGCGAGGATTCTCGCGAAGAGGGTCGGAAATTAACGGTGCCTATCGGCGAAATCAACCAAGGTATGCTGACAGTTTTGCTATTTTTCCCGAGAAAATTGCAACGTTCTTTTGTGGGACTCCGCAATCTTGATCGTTGACTCTCAACGTTTCGTTGAGGTGAACCCGGTTGCTTCTACGGCCGTTAGTCGTTGAAACGTCAACGTCTGAGAGGTCTCTGGATCACTGATCGTGATTTCCAATTGAGCCACGCCGAAAGGAATCTCTGCGCACAGCCACAAGTCGCAACGATATCGCAATGGATACTCGGCGTGCTGAGGTTGGTACAAAGTTTGCGCGGCCGCTCGCTGACATCGAAAGGCTTTGTCAGGTCGCAGTGCAGTCTTCAAATAGCGAATATGTCCAGGATGAAACTCAACCGCTTGAGGCAATCCCGTGACGAGCCGTTGCAACGCGATCAACTCATCGCGTTGCAGGGGAGTTGATGTCGATGACCGCAGGAACTCTGACGACTTCTTGCCCGCGTTGAACGCCGCGACATTCACAGACACAACTGTGGTCCGGTCTTTTGCGCTCAAATGATGTGTGTTCCATTGGAACTGAATGCGTTGATCGCCGTCATGCGAGTCGTCCGCGCTTGTGCCAGTCATCAACGTCAAATCGAACTCGCCGACGTTGGCTGTCATGGCTGGCGAATCCATATCGAGCAAGCTCGTTCCGGTCCCTACAAACTTCACGAACGATTCCGCTTTCACGTTCGGATCGCCGAGCTGCGGGAACCACGACCACAGCTTGTGCTCAAACGCAAATGCGGGCACAGGCTCGCTGTAATTGATCCACCCCCAACGCTCCATCAACGTGAAGAGCCAGGGATGTTGCCACGGATTGCCTCCTGGCAAACTGGCCGAGGTGACCGACGCGACCAGAAGCAGGGTTGCGAGACATCGAAACCAACGTCGCGGCCCCCACGCATCCAAGACGGGAATCATCGCGATCAGCCACAGCGGTGTGAGCCACAGCATCCAGCGCAAGGCCACGCTGTTTCCGCCGTAGTTGTAGTGCTGCGGTTTCGACAAATAGAAGCCAAGCACTATTGCCGTCATGGCCGCGCCCACGACGAGCATTGTTCGTTGCCGACATTGCTCCCAGCGGTTCCAACGCAGCCAGCCGATCAATGTCAGCAAGAAGACCGGAGTCAGCGACAGCAAGCCGTGATGTCCGACGGTGCAATGCACGAAATACATCAGCGGCGAATCGAGATTGCGATCCAGTCCTTGCGGGTGCGACCAGTAACTCGGAATCCCTTCATGTTCGTAAACGTATTTGTCGCTGCCGTAGCTCGAATAGAACGGCATCGCTCCACCTG
>CAIJTL010000382.1 GCA_903823545.1 uncultured Planctomycetaceae bacterium | reverse complement strand
GGTCCAGTGGTCGCTGCAATCGCTGCCGAACGTCAGGCCAACGGGCCGTTCAAAGACATCTTTGACCTCACGGAGCGGATCGACCCGAAGGTGCTGCAAAAGGGGGCGTTGGAAATCCTCATCAAAGCAGGAGCCCTCGATTCGCTCGGACCAAATCGGGCACAACACTCGGCTGCCGTCGAACGAGCGGTTGCCGGCGCTGCCGCCATGCAGAAGGACAAACAACGAGGCCAGAAAAGCCTCTTCGGTGGCGACGATGAGCCTGCGCCAGTTGCTGCTCCCGGTGCGCCAGCCAACAGCGGCCTATTGCCGGAAGCTCCCGATTGGACGCACTCACAAAAACTCGCCGCCGAGAAAGAGGTCATCGGCTTCTATCTGACGAACCACCCATTGACGCAGTTTTCCGACAAGCTCGACAAACACGCGACACACGGCAATAAGCAGCTTGGCGATTTGGAGGACGGGACCGAAGTGTTGCTCGGTGGCATGATCGCCAGTATCAAGAAAGCTCAGACGAAGAAGCCGAGTCGCAACGGGCACAGCAAATACGTCAACTTCGATCTCGAAGACCCAACCGGCATCGTCCGCTGCATCATGTGGCCCGAAGATTACGCGCGACTCGGCGATAAGGTGACACCCGAAGCTGTCGTATTCCTCAAAGGGAAAGTCGATCGTCGTAGTCGCGAACCGAACGTCATCGTCAATCAATTGTTGACCGTCGAAGAGGCGGACAAGAATTTTACCAGCCAAATCGCGATCAATTTCAAACGGGGGCTGCACAGCGAACGAGATATGTCTCGCGCGAAGCAAATCCTCGAATCATTCCCCGGCAAGACCGACGTCATCCTGATCATCGACACGCCCGACCCGAACGACGCACAGCAACATTTCCGTTATGTCTTGGGAACGCCGAGCCAATTCAAAGTGAGCTGCAGCACCGAAATGCAGTCGCAGCTTCACGACCTGCTCGGCCGCGAGCACATCCAACTGATCGTCCCGCCGAAGCAAAACCGCATGCGAGAAATGGGCGGTGGGCGAGGATAGATTTGCGACTCTCGCATACATGCCCGTGACGCTCCGCGTGACGGGCAGAACGCTTACCAACGCTGCGATGACAACCATGCCTCGTGAAGTATCCGGCTGATCGCGCAGAGTGCGATGGCTACGCAGAGCCTTACCACAAATCACACCAATTCCGGCAGTGGCCTCTTTCCCTCGACGACGTACTGCGGGCGACCGGCCAGATCGTTGAGCTTCGTTTCCAGATCAACGCCGAGATGCTGATACAACGTCGCGATCACCTCGGCGAAATGAATCGGGCGTTCGGAGATTTCGGCACCGAGTCGATCGGTCGCGCCGATCACCTGCCCGGCGCGGATGCCACCACCGGCGAGTACTCCGCCGCCCACTTGAGGCCAGTGATCACGACCGGCGTCGGCATTGATCCGCGGTGTGCGACCGAATTCGCCCCACGCACAGACCATGACATCATCTGCCAAACCACGAGCATGCAAGTCCTCGATCAATGCTGACAAGCCTTGGTCGAACGGAGGCAAGTGCGTGTTCTTCATTCCGTTGAAGTTATCGCTGTGAAAATCCCAACGTCCAAAGTTCAACGTTACAACGCGAGCACCCGCTTCCACCAATCGGCGAGCCATCAAGAAGTGCTCAAGGTTGCGCGGGGCACCATCGCCGAAGTTCTTCTCGTCCCCTTTGCCGTATCGCGCGCGAGTTGCAGCGTCTTCTTTAGTCAGGTCGAGTGCATCGACCAGCTTGCTCGATGTCAAAATCTCAAACGCTTGACGGGCTAATGAGTCCATGCCGCTCATCGTCCCCGAGGCGTCGGCCTCACGTCGAATCTGATCGACCGATGCGAGCAATTGTTTGCGGTCACTCAAACGAGATGCATCGATGCCGTTGAGCACCATATCCGCTCGCCCTGGCCCCGATGGTCGAAACGCGGCGTGCGAAATTCCCAAGTAGCCCGGCAAGCCTGGCGATCCATACGGCGGATGCCCTGTGTCCGGCGACAAGCCCACAAACGGAGGGACCGCCTTATTGCGCGGGCCGAGCAACTTTGACACTGTCGAACCTACTGATGGCCAACCACCGGGAGGTTGCTGTCGCTTCGATCTTCCGGTGTAGCAAATGAACGAATCGTGATCCCCGTCCGGCGACCCGTAAACCGATCGCAACGGCACCAGCTTGTCCATGATCGCCGCCATACGCGGCATGTGTTCGCAGATTTCGATTCCAGAGACATTTGTCGGGATCGGCCGGAACTCTCCGCGAATTTCTGCGGGGGCATTCATCTTCAGGTCATACATGTCTTGATGCCCCGGAGCACCGCACATGTAAACCATGATGACCGACTTCGCCGACTTCTTCCCGTTGACCTGTTCTGCTCGAAGCAAGTCGGTCAGCGTCAAACCGCCGACGGCCAAAGCCCCGACCTTCAGCATGTCTCGACGAGTCACCCCGTCACACAACGTTTTTTTCGATCCGAAGAAATTCAGCATGGTGGGCACTCGGAAGGCGGGAGGAATTCAGCCGGAGTCATCAATGACCCATCGGCCAAGTTAGATGTGGCGGCATCGTAGTATCGGCCAGTTCTCGATGACAACAACAGAGATCGTATTGCGTGTGCATCAGTTAGTTCGATTCGCGCGGTCGTAACAACGAGTCCTGTTATTCTCGCCCATACTGATCCGGGAGTGGTCGACCAGCCTGAAGGGCGTCGAACACGCGATCCGGGTCAACTTGGCACCAATAGCGAAAAAACAATCGGTGGGAGCCTTCGTTCGTTTGGCAAGTCGCAATGAGTGTATCGGGAACGATCAAGAATCTTGGTGTCGTCCACTGCTCCGCCACGACTGCCAGCGGTCGATCGGATTCGACAATCCAGGTTGCGCAACCGCCAGTAATGCGAGCCAAGTACCCCGTGTTCCGAATGATTTCCAAGACTTGAGGCAGGGTAGACTCGCGATGAACTTGAATCGAAACGTGATGCGGTGCGTCGCAATCATCGCCCGCGCACACACTGTCTCGCTCAATACTCAGCGCCAACGGCTCTTCTGTTGAGTTCATAATTGAGAATGCCTCCTTTCGATGTTGCAGCCTACAATTCTTGGAAGATTGCGTGCATTCGCTTTTCAACTTCATCCCCAACTCTTTTCGAAAAGCGAAGGGAATGCGATTGGGTTTGGCATTTGTCGGCACCGACAAATTGATGTCAACAAAAATGGCGTGCGACAACTCAATCATCGCACGCCATTTTTAGTTTTGTTTGCATGCAAGACGTCGCTCGCAAGCTTCAGCTTCCGACTACTTCACTCGTACCAGCTTCATGATGCGGCCGGAGTTGTTCCAGTCTTGGACATAGAGGTTGCCGTCTTTGTCCCAGTAGGAACCGTGAGTGCCGTTGAAGATTCCTTCGATCCACTTGTCTTGAGGGACGTTGTGGTTCACTCGAGTGGCCGGATCGGCGTTGTGGCCGAGGACTGCCATGATCGTGTTGCTCTTGTCGAGAATGACCACTCGACCGTGAAGGTCAGGAACCGAAACGTAATCTCCTTGGACGGATGCCGATGTTGGCATTCCTAGGCCAGTGATGACCTCGTCGATGAACTCGCCATCAAGGCTGTAATGCAGCAGACGCCCTTTCGGGGTGTGGTTGCGATCGCAGATCAGCAGGCGTGGAGGGTCGTAGCGCGTATCCAACGTCATGCCGTGCGCGGTGTTGAATTCCTTGAGGCCGTTTCCTTTGACGCCGAAATGCTTGATGTACTTGCCGGCCTTGTCGTACTTGAAGATGTGATTGCTGGCGTAGCCGTCCGCCAAAATGATGTCGCCATTCGGAGCGACGGTGATCGCCGTTGGAGCCCACTTGGTCAGCTCCAATCCCGATTCCGCTTTCGTTGGAATTCCCAATTTCAGCACGATGTCGCCAGTCTCGGCGTGGAACTTGATCCCTTCGCCAGCGGCATTGCGAGCACCGTAAATGAACTCGTCGTTGCCTTCGGCGCGAATTTCGATGTCGTGGATGTTGTTGTACTTGTCTCCTAAAAACCGACGAATGACTTTCCCTTCTGGCGAGAAGACAAAGACTCCCAGGCTCGAACTGGTGTAGATGTTTCCTGCCTTATCGACCACAACGCCGCCGTGTGTCGAACCGAGGACCGACTTCCCGTCCTCACCGAGTCCCCAACCGGGAACCGTGTCGAAGGTCATGATCCCGCATCCCATCCGCACCGGCTTAACCGGATCAGCGGCGTTGCCCTGCATGGCAAGACCGAGCACCACTGCGATCGACAGCAAACAGCTCTTCATCATTTTGGATTCCTGATTGTTCCTGGTTGTTTCCAGCCCGCCATCCAGTTGTCAGATTCGCAATCAAATCCGCAGCGCCAACGGAGACCAGAGTGTGACGACGTGAGACACCTCACAAGGGGCAGCAGTATCCAGTTCAAGCCCCTGCATTTCAACCAGCGACAGTTCGTGCGACTTCAAGTTCGAACGTGGCGGAAAGCCTCCCCCGTACCCGCATTTGGCTTCGATGGGGCTTGAGGTTCGATCTTGAAAATCTCTATCACACAAATGCGGCCGCGATTGCGTTCGATAGGCGTTGGAACGGTGCTCCGTTGGGATCGAGCGGCTGAGTGGTGAGGATCATCGCGAATGAGTCGCGTTGTGGCTCGATCCAGAGGAGTGTTCCGGTGGCGCCCCAATGGCCGAACGTGGTGGGGCTGACGAGATCGCCAAAGGTGTTGGCGTGATTAGACCACTGCAATCGCCAGCCGAAGCCCCACGGTTTGAAGCGGCGGTCTTCGTCGGGGACATCTTTCATGACGGCGAGTTGATTGCGAGTCGATTCTTCAACGCTTGCCGGTGATAAGAGTTGTTGAGTTCCGGTTCGACCATGATTGAGCATCAATTGGGCGAACTGACCGAGGTCCATCGGTGTCGTCAACAAGCCTCCCCAGGCGGCTCCGAGTTGACGCCAGTAGCGGCTATTCCAATTCCAGTCGGTGGCGTCGGCGAGTTCCGCAGGGACTCGAATCTCAGCGATCCGATCGGCTGTCGGCGAAGTCCCCGTGAACCATTCGTTCGGTGCGCCTAATCGTGAGTCTTTCATACCGAGCGGTTCAAAGAATTCACGTCGCAAGAATTCGTCGCAACTTTGCCCGGTGATCTTTTCGATGATCGCCGCGAGCACTGCGATTCCTTTGCTTTGGTATTGAACGGCTCGCCCTGGCGGGAAGTCGGGAGTGACGTCGCATGTTCCAGCGACGAATGCAGACAAGGGCGAGTGTGCTTTCCGGAGTTCGGTATTGTTCGGCAGCATGTCCGGCAACCCGGATGTATGTGTCAACAAGTGCCGGATCGTCGTTGCGTATTTCCCGTTCTTTCCGAATTCCGGAATGTAGTCGGTTACTCGATCGTTCAATGTGAGTTGCCCGCGCTCGATCAGCAGCATCGTCCCCATGCAGACGATCGGCTTTGTGATGGACGCCACCAAGAAGATCGCATCGTCACGCAGCTTCGGCGCATTTGAAGCCAATCGTTGTCGGCCAAAGAACTGCGGGCCGGGAGTTAATCCTTTGCGAGCGACCATGACCGCAACGGCCGGCACTCGATCGTCTCGGTCGCTCCAACAACGAGCGATCTCCAACGCCGTCTTCCAACGAGCAACATCCAGCCCACATTGTTCCGGGGGGGCAATCTTCAGGAGCGACACGATCAGACCTCGTGAATTTCAAAGAGTTGATTGAGTTTCGTGATTTCCAAAACTTCGCGGACGTCATCCGACGGGTTGAAGATCTGAACCGTCACACCCAAGTCTCGCAACGAGGCCATCAGTCCGAGCATACCGCTGGGAATTAATTGCACGCCGGTCAGTTCAAACGCGATCGTCTTAATGTTGTCCCGCTTCACCAGTGCGGAAATCTGCTCGCGACAAGCGCCGATGTTGATTTGATCCAACACCTCGCGTCCTCCAAATCCAATCACGGTCACATCACCGGACTTGTAGATTTCAAGCGTTGCAAATTGACCAGACATGACGGAGACCTCGCAAACGAAGTGAGTTGGCAAACGACCGAGACCATTCAGACGAGCCGCACAGCTGGGATAGTAGCGTCTACGCGGGACACCTCGAAGCGATGCCTGCGATCACTTCACAGTCAAAGCTGGAGACGCGATTTCAAAACGGGCTCGCCATTGTTGAAATCGTGTCTCTCATTTTTTCTGTAACAACCAATGGTCTTGAGCGACAAATAGGTTGTCATCTTTTGATCCGGCACGATGGTCGTCATTCATGGTTGATCAACAAGCGCTCTTTTTGAAATTGCTGGATGTCAATCACGGACGATGGCGTGTGATCGCTCGGTCGTATGCGGCGGAAGACTCGGAGGATTTGTTTCAGGGAATCTTGCTGCAGATTTGGAAATCGCTGTCGACCTTTCGAGGGGAGTCTTCCAGCAGCACGTGGTGCTATCGAGTTGCCTTGAACACCGCATTGACGTGGCGGCGAGCAGACCAAACACGGAAAAAGCTATTGCCGATGACTGGCTATGCCGCAGACGTAGTTACCAGAACATCTAACGCGAAGTCGGATTCATCCAACGTCTTTGAGTCGTTGATCGCGACACTCGCTCCCACTGATCGAGCGATCTTGCTGTTGGCGCTCGATGACGTGAGCTATGCCGACATGGTCTCGATCGTTGGCAGCACCGAAGGAGCTTTGCGCGTTCGAGTTCATCGCATCAAACAGCAGTTAGCAGAAACCGCAAAGACGCAAAACAGACTGGAGAACGATGATGGGCTTTGATGACTTACAGCGACAGTGGCGAACCGAAGTGAGTCAACCGCTCGATTCACTTCAAAGAGAGCAATTGCAACGTCATGTGCGGCGGCGTTGCGTGACTTTGGAACGAGGTGTTCGCCGTCGTGACTTACTTGAGATTGCCGCGGTTCCCGTGCTGCTGATTTGGGTCGGAATCGCATGGCCGAGAGTGAGCACGACATGGCTGTCGATGACCGGCACGGTTCTGCTTTGCGTTTGGGCCATTTCGGTGGCGGCAATCCTATTGCGCATGCACCATCAACCTCAGGTTCTGTGCGACGCGCCGTCCGAAGAGTTTATTCGCCAGAAGTTGCGATGGTGCGACAGTCAGCTTCGGCTCTTGAAGAGCGTTGCTTGGTGGTACGTGCTCCCTCCGCTTGTTGCGGCGATCCTTCTACTTTGGGGAAAAGCCGAGCCTCACAAGTTGCCGCGACTGGCGTTCATTTGGCTAAGTATGGCGGCATTTGGAGTTTTCGTTGTGCGATTGAATCAGCGAACGGCGGACAAGCATTTTGCGTCACTTCGCGACGATCTGAATCAATTGTTAAAAGGCTTTTGACCTGATGTCAGATTCCTCGGTACTTGCAAGAATTCCGAAGTTTTCGGGTCATGCGAAATCACGGCGATGACACTGACTTCAATTTGTTGCACCAATCACGAACCATGAACCACGACCAAGACCACTGATACGTGTGACCGAAGCAAACGCGATTTGCCCAATTTCGTAGTAGGAGAAACTGAATGACGCGACACATCG
>CAIJTL010000381.1 GCA_903823545.1 uncultured Planctomycetaceae bacterium | reverse complement strand
GCTCATCAATGGTGGCGAGGAGCTGTTGTTGTGTCTGTGGCCGCCCGGCAATGGCTTGAATGTCTTCGCAGCAAAGAACCGATATAGCTCGGAATCGCTGTTGGAATTCTGCCAATTCTTTCTTGTCAGAAGACTCGGCAAGCTGTGCGGCGAACTCCGTAGCCGTCACGACATAAAAGTTGTCTATGTCTCTGACAAACTCGCGAATCAAAGCTGATTTGCCACTCCCAGCAGCTCCTAGCAAATAGACCAAACGCCCTTTGCCTTCACGAACAGGCTTGCTCAAACGGCTCAGGGTTGAGCGCGCCAAACGTTGCTCAACGAGCGGAATCAAAGTTTCAGAACTCGCATGAGTGCGTGACAAAGCGTCCTCAAACTATCGGTCTTCTGTCTTGCGGTACAAATCGACGAACTGAGCTTGTTTGATCGGGAGGTTGACAGAAATCTTCGATTTCTCAAAACGGCGACGAGCAGTGCGGCTACGTTCCCACTCGTCCTGCGTGATTTGGCCATCCTTATTGACGTCGAGTGAGAGAAATGCGACCGCACCGGGTGAACTGTCAGTTGCGGGAGGCTTCGCGTCGGCTGTTGGCTTGGTTGAATCGGTTGTCTTATTGGCCTCGGCGGATGAGCTAGCTGGTGTCGTTGTTGACGACGAACTGTCTGATTTGGTCTCGGCAGCGGCACTGGTTCTGGTAACGCCCATTTTATCTTTGTCTGATTTCACAGGAGGTGGCAGCAGTTCTGATGGCGTCAAAAAACCGTCGCCGTTGCGGTCGAGTTCAAAGAACTTCGCAAACGCGCTTCGTTCCCACTCGTGGAGTGCAACTTGACCGTCGCCGTTCTTGTCTTTGTCACGGTATTCGTCAGGTAAATCTTTCGTGACACGTGGCTTGGGCTTCTTTTCCTTTTTTGCGTTCTTACCAGAAGGCGAATCTTTGCCGGTGCTTGAGGAAGACGAATTGTCACGATCATCTCGCCGACGGTCTCGACGGAACTCACCATCGGATGGCTCTTCGGTTCGACTCATTTCACGGCGATCGGACTCACCGCCGGTCGGACGCATCTCACCAGCGGGAGGTCCACCACCATCAGGGCGGCGAAACTGGAAGCTGCCGTTTGCGCGAGCTTGTTCAAATTGCTCACGAAGTTTTTGGGAGACCCCCTGAAACTCTTGAAGGTTAACCGCTCGCGAACCGTCGAGTCCGGCGCGGGCATACATATCTTTCAAGAAACCTGGAAGCCCTTGAATTTCGTCGGGATCAAGCAGCCCGTTTTGGTTGCGATCCATTCTTTGAAACGACTCTTCGGGCGTCGGCATTCGTCCGCCGAAGCCTCCGCCCCCTCCTCCGAAACTACCACGTTGAGCGTGTGCTACAGATTGAAAACAGACTATGGCGACAACGAAGAGGGCAATCGACAAGGTTCGAGATCGCAGCAGCGGAATCATCGGAAACCCTCAGACATCGTGGGAATGAACTTACCGTTGTTTACCGATCAGCGTTGGTTATTCATGTCAGCTTCAGGTTGGCTCTGTCAGAGTCACCCGGTTTGATCATCGTCTCTGTTTGCCGCGTAAGCTAAGTTTCGTCGGCTTCTACAAGTCAGCGCAGCCGATTATGCCGACAGCTTGCGGACAATCAACACAATTGTCCGGATATGGTTAGGTGTTGGTCGTAATGAACTTGCCGCTGTCGCTGCGTTGGTGAGGAGAGGTTACGAATAAACCCGAAACGTGTCACATCCTTTGTGAGTATGCGACTCGTCAATGACCGATCCAAGCCGCATGTTGAGATTTCCCTGCCTGCCCGTTTCGCCTTCCTGTTCCGATTGTGTCGATTAGCCGAGTTTCCTGTTGAATCTAAAACTTGGTAGTTCCAGATCGCTCAGTCATGAGAGTTGTTCCATGAAGACTGTCACTCAACGCCGTGTCTCGCTGTTCGTTGTCGTTCTCATGCTGCTGACGACATCGTCGCTCATGGCTCAACGTCCGGGGGGAGGGCGTGGTGGTTTTGGAGGTGGAGGTCCTGGCGGCGGACGAGGTGGCTTCGGAGGATTTGGCGGCGGTGGTTCCTTGGGAGTCTTGCAACGCGACTCGAACGCAGAAGAGTTGAAACTGACCGATGACCAGAAGGCGAAGATCAAAGAGCTTTCAGACAAACAGCGTGAAGACACTCGCATGCGCGACATCTTTGGAAAGATGCGAGACGCGACCGATGACGAACGAACCGCGCTACAAGCGGAAATTGCGAAGCTGACTGAGTCGATCCGGACGCAAACAGATGCGGATCTCAAACAGATTCTGATGCCCGAACAATTCACACGATATCGCCAGTTGGCTTTGCAGCAGCGTGGCGTGAGTGCCATCGGTGACAGTGACGTTTCAGGCGATCTAAAGCTCAGTGACGAGCAACTCGCGAAGCTGAAAGCCATCGCTGAAGAGTCCGATAAACGTCGCAACGAAATGTTCGCAAAGATGCGTGAGCAAGGCTTCGGCGGTGGCGGCGAAGATATGCGGGCCAAGATGGAAGAGATGCGGAAGGAGTTTGAAGAGAAACGCCTTGCTGTTCTCACTGACGCGCAACGCAAACAGTGGGAAGTCCTGCGTGGTCCAGAGCCGACGGCAGAAAGTGACACAGCGAAAACCGACGCGACGAAAGCTGGTTCAACGAACGATGCGGCGTCGCGGTTCACTCGACGCTCAACGCCAATTGCTGATGCGGAGTCTGTTGTCAGTCAAACCGCAGCAGACGGCAAACCAGTGCGAGTGGCCATCACTTCGTTCGGCAAAGCGGCTGACGAGGCACTCGCGGCCAAGGCCACTAGCGACAAGCCGATCGAAGGTGATGAAGCGAAGTCGAAGGATCAACAAGACAAGGCTGATCTGAAAGTCGAAAAGCTGACGTTCAATTTCCGCTTTGCTCCGTGGGCGGATGTGTTGAAAACCTTCGCAGAACTGGGGGGATTGACGCTCGATTTGAATGTGATTCCGCCGGGAACGTTCAATTACTTCGACGAGAAAGAATACACACCAACGGAAGCGCTCGATGTGATCAACGGCTACTTGTTGCAGAAGGGCTATGTGCTCGTTCGACGTGACCAGTTCCTCGTTGTGTTGAATGTCGATGACGGCATTCCGCCGAACTTGGTCCCGAACATTCCGCTCGAAGAACTCGCTCAGCATGGCAAGAACGAGTTGCTCAACATCATTCTGCCTGTCGAGGGAATCACCGCTGAAGAGGCCGCCGAAGAGGCCAAAGAACTGATTGGTCCACAAGGCTCGGTGATTGCACTGAAGAAGCTCACGGCGATCAGCGTGACCGACATCGGGACGAACTTGCGTCGCATTCAACGTCTGCTTTCGGGAGTGACTGCCAATCCGGGCGATCTCAGTTTCAGGTCGTTCAATTTGCAGCACATCGAAGCGTCCGATGCCGAGAGAACGGTTCGTGAATTGTTCGGGATGCCACGGGGAATCGAATCAGTCAGTGACGGCGTTGTCCCGCGAAATCGAGGAGGTGATCCGCGTGATCCAAAAGATGACCGCAATCGCGCTCCCGTTCCGACGACGACAAAAGCGAAGATCCAAGTCGCGATCGACGAGCGAACGAATCGCTTGTTGATCACAGCCGGTCAGGCAGAAATGAAGATCGTCGAAGACACGCTCAAAGCGATCGACGTGGCCGAAGAACCTGCAACGACGGGAACTCGCAAACCACGTAGCCGCGAGCCTTACTTGCACGTCTACTCCGTAAAAACCGCCGACCCGATGGAAGTCGCGAAGACATTGAACGTTCTATATCCAGGCTGTGTCGTGAACGAAGACGGTCGCGCACGTCGTCTGCACATTCACGGCACTCCAGCGCAGCACGAACAGATCGAGCGGACAATTAAGCAACTCGACGGTGAAGGAGGGGGCACGACTTCGGTTGCTGTCGTTCCGACAGGTCGCATCGACGCGCTCGTCGCAACAACAACTCTGCACATGTTGTTTGTTGGCGAAAAAGATGTGGCACCGTCCATTCAGCCACATCCGGCAGGCTCGGCGTTAATCGTTCGTGGCACCGGGGACCAGGTCAATCAAATCAAGATGCTGCTCTCGCAAATGGATCCGAATGCGCTCGCGGGAGAACGCCAAAAGGGAACGCTTCGATCTGTCCCAATCGGTGGCCGTGACGCAGACGAGTTCACTGAAATGATCAAGCAATTCTGGACCAGTCGGCACTCGAACCCGATCATCGTTGTCCCGTCGCAGACAAAACCGGTCAACGATTTGCGCGTTCCGTCTGCCACAACTCCGAAAGAGGACAAGCCTCGCTCGCGAGTCGGACGAACCTCGGATTCTTCAACAGGGGCTGCTCCGAAAGAACCAACTCCTCGAAAAGCCGCGTCACCAAAGAGTGAATCCGATGCGACTCCGGCACCGTCTCGCAAAGTTCGATCAGCAAAAGCGGATGAATCAAAACGACAGCCGATCAAATCGAAGTCGCTTCGTCCTAACGAAGTGAAACCAGAGACTCGAGCAGCGCTCGATCCGTCAACCTCATCGGCAAGAGTGTTTTTGACGAGTCAGACCGAAAATGATGTCGAGGCAACGCAGCCAAGTACTGACGACAGCCCAAAACCAAAGAAAAAAAAGAAGGCTGCGTCCACAAAGCCAAACGTAAAAAGGAAAAAGAAGCCAGCAACATCTGACTCTTCAATAGAAGTGAAAACAGACAAATCGACAACCGAGCCAGATCGATCAAAACCGACTGAACGTTCGGAAAAAAGCGAGGAAAGGGCGGCGGAAGGAAGCAGTGCGCCGATCATGCTTGTTCCGAGCGGCGGCAACTTGATCCTCAAATCAGAAGACGAAGCGGCGCTGGACGAACTCGAAAAACTGATTGAACTTGTGCAAGAGGCGGCCCCATCAAAGTCTCGTTGGACTGTTTTCTATCTTCGTTCAGCAGACGCATCGGAAACGGCGGCGATGCTTGAACGACTCTTCCCAACAAGCTCTGTCTCATCGAGCAATGCGAGTTCCAGCGGAATGCTCGGCGAGTTGACGAGCGGCATGGGATCAATGGGCCGCACGCTGATGAATGCGACTGGTTTGAATACCCTCGGCACAAGCTCACTCACCCTGCGCATTGTTCCTGAAGTTCGTTCAAACGCGTTGTACGTTTCCGGTCCAGCTCACCAAGTCAGCGAAGTCGAGATGATGCTGAAGGTGCTCGATGCGTCTGAGCTTCCTGATCAATTGCGAGATCGCGCGCCGCACTTCATTGAAGTGCAACATGCCGAAGTTGAAGAGGTCGCCGCGATCGTTCGCGAGGTCTACAAAGACGATCTGACACCCGAAGGCCAACAACCGGGACAAGCCCCGAATCCATTTGCGATGCTGATGGGACAAGGGGGAAGCAGCCGAAACAATCGCAACGGACAACAACAACAGCGGACGATCAAACTGACGCTTGGTGTTGATACCCGAACCAACACTTTGATTGTTTCTGCGAGCGAATCTTTGTTTCGACAAATCGAAGCGCTTGTGAACTCGCTCGACGAAGCTGCTCACGACGCGAAGCGAACTGTGCGCGTTGTCGATCTTGGCGGAGCAAATCCCGCAGTCGTGCAACAAACACTGGGGGCGATGTACTCGAAGGTCAAAGTGAGTTCGTCGAGTAAATCGAAGTCCGGTGGAGCGACTCCGAGCAGCGGTTCGAGTTCTTCCTCGTCATCAACGCCAGGCGCAGGTGCTCCGCCATTCACGCCGTTTTCTCCGTTTGGTGGAGGTTTCCCTGGTGGTGGTTCATCATCGGATGCCGGAAGAAGCTTCTTCGAGCAACGAATGCGCGAACGAATGGGTGGTAGCGGTCGTTGACTGAGTCGTTGACCGGTATTGCGACTAACCGGCGTTTTTGCCTTGCGGCAGGCTCGCCGGAGTCG
>CAIJTL010000380.1 GCA_903823545.1 uncultured Planctomycetaceae bacterium | reverse complement strand
GAACAACTTCTTCAACACGCCGGAGAAGAAGGACTTGTTGCAGTCGGCGGCGGATGCGATTGGGAGTCGGCTGACCGACACGCTGTCGGCGATCACGCCCAGCGGGAGCAATTCTTGGCAGGCAATTTTCGACCATCCAGCGACTGGAGCGGAGCACAGCGTCAACAACCGGTCGATCGCGGCCAACACGGTGGTGGTTTACGCGGGCGGGCGTGATCTCCCGGCGAATCAAGCGGGCCAAGGAGGGTTTGGTGGGTACAGCGCCAGTGGATCGAATTCGTTTTTTGACATTTTGGACGGTCGCGGGCAGGCGGGAGCGTTGTTGACCACGCCGACGGACTTTGGGCCGTGGGGTGGGTCGATCACGTTTGACACGGTCGGGACGAGCTGGCATTTCGGGACGACGACGTCGGGACTGGACAACAGCGAGACCGATTTCCTGACGGTGGCGCAGCATGAGTTGATGCACCTGTTTGGGTTCGGGACCGCTCCGTCGTGGCAGAATCAGATTTCTGGCTCCAACTTTACGGGACCGGTTTCACGAGCCGCGAATGGTGGGGTCAATGTGCCGCTTGGCGATGCCGGCCATTGGGCGCTCAGCGTCTCTTCCAACGGTGAGCTGGCGACGATGCGGGCCACGCTCACGCAGGGGGAGCGGCATTTGTTGACGGCGATCGACTTTGCGGGGTTGGATGACATTGGTTGGACGATTTCCGCTCCGCCGGCTCCGGTCGATTTCGGCGATGCACCGGACAGTCTGCAAGGGGCGAATGGGTTTGTCTCGTACAAGACGGCGCTGGCGGACAACGGGCCGAGGCACACGATTGTTTCCGGGTTGTTTTTGGGGGATCGAGTCGATGCAGAGAGCGGTGCAGGGCTGGGCTTCGTCGATCACGCGGAGACGGATGACCGGTTTGTGTTGCCGGGGTCGGATGATGAAGATGGAGTTCTCAGCCCCGTCGATTTGTTGGGGACGGTGGGAGCCGCTCCGACGATCTCGCTGTTGGCGACGAACACGATCGGGAGCGCGGCGACGCTGTTTGGTTGGATCGACTACGACCAGGACGGGCTGTTTGAGAACGCCACCGAGCGGGCGCAGGTGACGGTTCCGACCGGCACGACGGACGGACGATTCACTCTGACGTTCCCGACGATCCCGGCTGGTTCGGCGGGAGCGACATACGCTCGGTTCCGGTTGAGCACCGACGTGGCGGCGGCCAATTCGACGGGAGCAGCCAGCAACGGCGAGGTGGAGGATTATCGCTTCACGATCACGAAGCCGAGCACCGGTGTGGTTGGTAGTTCGAAGGCAATCACCAGCAATACGAATGGTGGGCCGACGCTGGACCCCGGTGCCTATTTCGGTTCGTCGGTGACGGTGATGGGTGATCTGGACGGGAACGGCGTGACCGACCTCGCTGTTGGAGCCAGTGGCTTAAATGGTAACATAGTCACGATTTTGTTCATGGAGTCGGACGGAACTTCGAGCCATCACAGCGTGATCGAAGGCAGCACGTTCTCCACATCGGATTTCGGAGTATCGGTGGCGTCGCTCGGAGATCTAGATGGTGATGGCGTAACCGACCTCGCGGGCGGGGCCATCGGGGACGACGCGGGCGGTATCAATCGCGGTGCGGTCTTTGTCCTGCGAATGAACTCCGACGGGACGGTGAAGAGTTCCACGAAGATCGGTAGCGGCACTAACGGTGGCCCACTTCTGAACAACGAGGACCTCTTTGGATTTTCAGTGGCGTCGCTCGGTGATCTCGACGGGGACGGCGTGACCGATCTCGCGGTCGGAGCCATTGGGGATGACGCGGGCGGCACCAATCGCGGTGCGGTTTATGTGCTGCAAATGAACGCCAACGGGACAGTGAAGAGCAACGGCGTCGCGAAGATCGCCAGCGGCACTAACGGCGGCCCGGCACTGGCCGACCAAGACAACTTCGGGAGTTCCGTAGTGTCACTCGGTGATCTGGATGGTGACGGTGTGACCGATCTCGCGATCGGAACCATTGGGGATGACGCGGGCGGCACCGATCGCGGTGCGGTCTTTGTCCTGCGGATGAACTCGGACGGCACGTTGAAGAGTTCCACGAAGATTGCCAGCGGCATTGGCGGTGGCCCAGTGCTGGACGACGAAGATTTCTTTGGGTTTTCAGTGGCGTCGCTCGGAGATCTCGATGGTGACGGCGTGACCGATCTCGCGGTCGGAGCCGCTGGGACTGATGCGGGTGCCGACGATCGCGGAGCGGTCTATTTACTGCGGTTAAACGCCAACGGGACGGTGAAGAGCAACGGCGTCACGAAGATCGCCAGCAGCACTAACGGCGGCCCGGCTCTGTCCGACTCAAAATACTTCGGAAGTTCCGTGGCTTCGGTCGGCGATCTGAATGGGGACGGCGTGACCGACCTTGGTGTTGGTGCGATTCTACCTGCCGATGCTCCCGGCTCGGTGCATTTGCTGTTTTTG
>CAIJTL010000379.1 GCA_903823545.1 uncultured Planctomycetaceae bacterium | reverse complement strand
TCCGCCTTCCGCGACCGCTCGATCACAACGCTGGTCGGAGAAAACGGTCTCGTCACTTTGCAAGGCCGCATTGTTGAGGTTGATCGGCAAGACACCTTCCACCTATCGATCAACTGGGGGGACGGAACCGCCACCGAGCGACACACCTTCCCAGCAGGTAGCGACGGCAGGCTCGTCACGCTGACTCACCAATACCTGCGCGGCCGAGCGACTCCCTATGAAGTCTCTTTGAGATGGCTCGACCAACACGGCGGCGGAAACGCGACGAAACTTTCCGTGCAAGTCAGCAACGTCGCCCCCACCGCCAAGATCACCGGCTCCGAAAGCATCAACGCGAATCAACCGGGCCAGTTCACATTCCGCGCTACCGACCCCGCCGATCAAGCGACAAAAATGCGATGGGACATTGACTGGGGCGACGGCACCCACGAAACGCTCAACCAAGCGTCGCTCTTCACTCGCTCGCACAAATACTCAGAACCGGGTGACTACCTCATTCGCGCTACCGCCACCGACCGCGACGGGCTCACCAGCGCCATCACCACGTTCCGAGTCCACGTCGAATCGACCTTCAACCCCGCCTCGTTGCTGGGCGACCTACTGGCCTCCGGCCAAATCTAAGCGGCGTTCGGTACCATGTGGTTCAATCGTTGTGGCCGGTCTCCCTCGTTGTGGCCGGTCTCCTAACGAGCCACACCATTTGACCGCAGGTCTCCCAATCCGTGATTGACGATCTGAAATCGGAGTCGACGAAGGGTTCGGGAGACCTACGGTCGGGTGGGAGGTGTCTCGGTCAGGAGACCGGACACAACGGAGCACACATTTCGATGAATCAAGATCGGAACTCACTTCCCTCCAGAGTCCCCGACAGACAGCAAACGTGCCAATGCGTTGGCCATTGAATCGAGCGACGCGGCATTGGGGAGTGTGACGGTGAGTTGCTGGCGACCTTGGTCGTCCGGAGAAAGGCATTCGGAGAGGCGGTTGCGGAGGTTGAGGGCCAATTCGGGAGGGGGTTCGCGGTGAGGGTTTTGTTGAGCGACTAGTTCGCCAAGGAACTGGAACGCGGCTCCGAGTAATTCGCCACCAGCGGCGGCGACTCGTTCGCGGCGTTCGCGTTGAGCTTGTTCGTCGTAAGGCGGGTTGTTGTTGAGGTCGGAGATCGGAGTCGGCGACGGTTGAGACGGCGAGTCAGCGGCAATGACCGGATTGGAAGTCCGCTCTACGGACTCAGCAACCTCGACGGTGCGGTCCGCGCGTTGTGATTCGTCGAATTCTCCTTCGGACTTTGCGCCGAGCAGAATTTCCAGCCGCTTCTTCAGGTCGTCGCCGTTCGACTTCATCACGATTTGATCGACGTCAGATTCCGCATCGAGTGCGGCGAGGGCCAAGTCTCGCTTATTCATGATCGTGCCGAGCAGCGTCTCTTCGAGCGTTCGCTCGGTGACGAGGACGAAGACCTGGACCGGTCGCTTTTGGCCCATGCGGTGCGCGCGAGCGATCCGTTGATCGAGGACCGCGGGGTTCCACGGCAAGTCCACGTTGATGATCGTGTTTGCCGCTTGCAGGTTCAGTCCCGTGGAACCGGCGTTCGTCGCGAGAAACAAACGGCAGTCGGCGTTGTTCTGGAAGTCGTGAACCAATTGCTCGCGGCGTGCTTGCGGGACCGAACCGTCGAGCCGCACAAAACGCAGCTTGCGTTCCTTCAGCAGCGGCTCGATGAGGTCCAGCATTCCGGTCCATTCGGAGAAGAGCACGACCTTGCGATCGTCTTCGTCGAACAGTCGGTCAAACAGATCGGCGAGATGTTCGAGCTTCGATGAGTAGGCCGGTTTCTCCTTGTTGACCAAGAACGTGCTGTTCGCTGACAGGCGGCACATCAACAGCATTTGTCGCAGCCGCAGCAAGTCCATCTCGGACATGTACGGCTTGCGGACGATCGTATTAACGATCATCAAAAAGCCGTTGTGCATTGTGAGCTGTTCGTCGGTCGGCGGAATGCGAATGTATTCGTCGGTTCGTTCCGGCAGTTCTAATTTGACCGACTCGCGTGTGCGGCGGAGCAACACCGGACGGAGCGTCTCGCGCAATTGATCGAGGTTTTTGTAGCCGATCACTTTGCCGTTCTCGTCCACGATGCGATGTCGATGAAAGAACCGAAACGCCGGGCCGAGCCGTCGGTCGTCGATGAACGTCGCCACCGAATACAAATCTTCGAGCCGGTTTTCCAACGGCGTGCCAGAAAGGACGAGCGCGAACTTCGACCGCAAACTCTTCACGACGTGCGTCGTCTTCGCCTCCCAGTTTTTGATCCGCTGACCTTCATCAAGAATGATCAAGTCCCACTGCACAGTCTCGATCATCTGGATATCGCGCATCACCTGCTCGTAGTTGCAGACGATAAAGAAACTGTCGCGACGATATTTTGGCTGCCGCTCAGCAATCTTGCCGGTGATGAGTTGTACGCTTCGATCGCAAAAGCGGTGAATTTCGTTTCGCCACTGCGACTTCAACGAGGCCGGGCAAACGACAAGGACTTTCTTGATCCCCGCTTCGCGAGCCAGCAACTCCGCGACGCCGATCCCTTGCATCGTTTTGCCCAGCCCCATGTCGTCCGCAAGGATCGCTCGCCCCGCCGCCACGGAGAACGCGATGCCGTCCAACTGGTACGGCAACAACTCGGTCTTGAGCAACTCGCGACGCAACGGATGCCCTGCCGGATCGCGACGAATCTCGGCCATCTTGTCGGCAATGCGAGTCTCGTGTAGTCGCCGCTGAATCAACTCTTCCGCGTCGGGATAAATCGTCACCGCGTGTCCGAGTTGTTCGAGCTTCATGACTCGGCGGATGAGATCGCTGACGTCATCGAGCGGCTGCTCGGCCTGCTTGCCGATCACCTTCGCCGCGTCGTCGCTCAACTTGGCAGGTAACTCCCATCGCAGCGACAACTCGCTGCCGTACTGCACGAAGACCGCGATGCCGCTCGGCTTGAACGGCTTTTTGAGCTGCGCCGCATCGAACTTCCGCTTCACCGCTTGAGCGACTTTGAGAATGTGCTTGCAAGTTCCCAACGTGTTGACTCGAAAGTCCGGGCACGTGCAATACGCTCTCCCCTCTTCCAGCCCGCGCATCGCGACGCGATACGACTTGCCCGACAACGCGCTCGTCACAACATAGTCAGTCCACGGCGAATCCTTGTCGCTCGACTTGATCTGCATCCGCTCCGATTTTGAACGCTCCAAGCGATCGGCCAGCGCCCGCTGCAACAATTCGTTCTCGTCGAGCATTTCCACCGGCACGTCATCCTTCGGCGGGGCGGCCAGTCCGAGCGTCATCTTTTCTTCGAGCAACATCGCGAAGACCGAACCGACATGCAGACAGGGCTCCGAGCAGTTCGTGCAATTCCAATGCAGCCGTCCCGGCACGTCGTCTCGCAATTTGACCGTGACGACCGGAGGCAAGTCGTCTTCCTCGTCCGCCGCCTCCGGCCCAAAGTTGACTCGCAGCCGAGCGTCAGTCAGCCGGACTTGTTCCTCAATATTGATCCGATGAGTCCCGGCCCCCTGCATGATCAGCTTCTTGCTGTTCGGGCCCAGCAACCGACAAGCCTGCTCGAAATTGAGTCGCGATAACCGATCCCACAACGACAACTCTGTGCTCCGCTTGGTCACCGCCATCACCCGACTCCGTTCCAGACGTTTTCGTTTTGATTTTGTAGTTTCGTTTCAACGCAGTGGGATGATTTGCGATGAGCGGCGGAAACTCAACTCAGCTACGGCAACCGTAGGTTGGGACTCCGTCCCGACCAGTTAGCCCAACACACGGTTTGAACTGGGAACCCTCATTCGACCAAATCGAACCCGGTCGGGACGGAGTCCCAACCTACTTTCCTACAACCGATCCAACACCGGTAGCGGGAACTCGCGCGATGGCGTGTGTTGTTCTCGCATGAGTTTTTCGATTTGGGCCACGATGTCGGGATGGTCGGCTGCAACATCTTTCGATTCAGCGAGGTCGTCCTTGAGGTTATAGAGTTCGATCTTCATGGAGGGCTTCGCGTCTTTGTTCTTCCCGCGTGGAAAGAGGTTTTGGCGAACCCCTTTCCAATCTCCGATTCGCACCATTTGTTGGCCGCCGTAGCCGGGGAACTCGCGGTAGAGGAACGGTCGCTCCGGTTGCGATTGACCGAACAATGTGGAGGCCATGCTGATGCCGTCGATGCTGGCGGGGATCGAGTTCTTCGCACCGGCGACTTCGAGCAGTGTCGGCAGCCAGTCTTCAAAACCGCTGACTCGCTCGATGGTTTTGCCGCTCGGAATCTTCCCTTTCCAGAGGGCGATCGTCGGGACTCGGAAGCCACCTTCGTACAACGAGCCTTTCAAACCACGCAGCGGCCCGGCTGATTGAAAGAATCGGTAGTCCGTTCCACCAACGTCATCATGCGTTGGGCCGTTGTCCGAACTGAAAACAAACAACGTGTTCTCTTCGAGCCCAAGCTCCTTCACGAGCGACACGATCCGCCCCACATCGCGGTCCAGCCGAGTGATCATCGCCGCGTAAGCCGCTCGCGGATGGCGATGCGGCAGATAACCTTTGCCGCCGACATACGGAGGGTCATCAAACTTGCCGACGTATTCGGCCAGCGAGTCTTCTGGCACTTGAATCGCGAGGTGTGGAATCGTGCTCGGCACGTAGAGGAAGAACGGTTTCGCTTTGTTGTCGCGGACAAACTTCAGCGCCTGCTCCATGATGACATCTTGAGCGAACTCTTTTCCCTTGAAGCCCGCATAGCTCGCGGGATCATTCGGATCGGCTCCGGGTGCGAGCTTGTCGTGGTGTGCGTCGAAGTCCGGATTGTCGAGCGGGAATCGTTTGTCGTCGTCCCACAAATAAGTTGGGTAATGGTTGTGAGCGACCGATTGGCAATTGAATCCAAAGAAACGATTCATCCCCTGCTTGAGCGGCTCACCTGCCGAACCCGGCCCGCCGAGTCCCCACTTGCCGAAACCGCCGCAGACATAGCCTTGTTGATTGAGCAACTTCGGCAACGTGACCGTATCGGCCGGGATCGGATACTGACCTTCGGGGGGCGTCCCGCGATTGTCTCGAATGAAAGCGTGCCCCGGATGCTTGCCCGTCATCAACACGCAACGCGACGGAGCACACACCGCGTTCCCTGAATAATGCTGCGTCAGCCGCATCCCTTCCGCAGCTAGCTTGTCGAGATGCGGCGTCTTGATCTTCGTCTGTCCAAAGCAACCGAGTTCTCCGTATCCAAGATCATCCGCGAGGATGAAAACGATGTTGGGACGGCTAGCAGGCTCGGCAGCAATAACTTCGCCAGAAACGGCCCCCAACAACATGAGCACAATCAGTTTGAAGAACAAGGATTTGAACGTCGCGAACATAGCGGCTTGGCCTTTTGTGTTTTGCAACCGGATGATTACCGACGACAGTGCCTCTCATCCTACTGGCTGACGTGAAGACTCAAAACGGTGCCGCCTTCGCCCGAACAAAACATTGTGGCAACTCAAGTAGCCCTGTCGCTCCGCGACAGGAGAGCCGAATTCTTCATCGACATTAGTCCGCAAGCTCAGCGGGGTTGGTAGGCGTCGCTTGGTTGAGGACTAATTGACAACACGGCTGTCCTGTCGCGTAGCGACAGGGCTACGTTGCGGCGGCACGAGTATCCACGACAGTGCCACGATCGCTCCGAACGAACAATAGACGATCGTGAAAACCCACGGCTCGGCATCGAAGAACATCAGGTCGTGAACCCAAGTCGCAATGAAGTCGCCACGGTAGGCCACATCACCCGCGAGATCACGCAACCGTTGCTCCCACACTGTCAACGGGCAGGTGATCCCGCACAGGCTCTCAATGACAACCAGTCCAATGGCTGCCAGATGAATCAATCGAAAGCGCAGACGCCGCACCCACTCCCACCGCCGTACGCCACCAATCAAAGTCAGCAGCAACCCGAACACGACAAACGCCACGAAGGCGAAGTGAACGAAGACGACAAGATCAGCAGTCAGTTGGTAAAGTGCGGCCATGCGACTCAGGAGACCGACGAGGCTGGAGATATTCCCGCGCCGAACACCTTGAGTAAACGCGGATACGCACTTTAAGAGCCGATGATGACGACAACTGAACTTCACGCGAGATTGATTGCTGAGGATTGCAACCCTCGGTGTTATTGTTTGCCGGATGCCCCTAACGACGGCGAGCGCTATGTCCTTTCGAAAGAGAGTGAGAAGTGGCACGTCTTCTACTCAGAACGCGGCAATCGGATTGATGAAACCGTTTGGCCCACCGAATCAGAGGCGTGTGAGTCATTCTTGAAACGGATACTTGAGGATCCAAGTACTCGACGTCGTAAAGAACCAAAAGAACGATACGAAATTCTTTTGGATTGCTTTCACGCATGGATTGCTGGCCTGCGACGAGTTTTCCGTATCGCGTTCCTACTTATCTTGTTCAACAATGCGACGTTTGTGGCGAATGCTGAAGACTCACCCGATTTTGCCAAGCACATCCAACGCTCCCATAGATTGGGCAGCGGTCCGCATTCTGAAGACTCACCCGATTTTGCCAAGCACATCCAACCGTTGCTGGCCAAGAAGTGTGTTTCGTGTCACGGGCCGGAGAAGCAGAAGGCGGGGTTGCGGTTGGATCGGAAGGGGGTGGCGCTCAAAGGGGGCGATGACTTGGGGCCAGCGATTGTGCCGGGGAATAGTCGCGAGAGTCCGCTGTTTCGAGTTGTCGCGGGGCTAGAGGCTGGGCTCGAAATGCCGGCCGAAGGAGAGAAGCTGACGGCAGCGGAGATTGAGTTGCTCAAACGCTGGATCGATGGCGGGGCGGAGTGGCCGGATGACGGGAGTGAGAAAGAGGGAGAGCCTAAGTCGCATTGGGCGTTTCAGCCGTTGGTGAGGCCGAGTGTTCCGCAGAGTGAGGGTTTGAAGAAACTCGGAATCCGAAACTCGAAACTCGAAGTGAGGAATCCGGTTGATCGGTTTGTTATTGAAGCACAACTCAAACGCGGGTTATCGCCTTCACCGGAGGCGGATCGCGCGACGCTTATTCGGCGATTGAAGTTTGATTTGCTCGGACTACCGCCGACGCCGGATGAAGTTGAAGAGTTTGTCGCTGATTCTCACGAAGACGCTTATGAGCGGCTCGTTGATCGGTATCTCGCATCGCCGCACTTTGGGGAGCGATGGTCTCGGCACTGGCTCGACGTCGTGCGATTCGCGGAGAGTCATGGCTTTGAAATGAATAACCCTCGGCC
>CAIJTL010000378.1 GCA_903823545.1 uncultured Planctomycetaceae bacterium | reverse complement strand
CATGTTTTTGTAGGACGGGCACTCTTGCCCGTCGCTTCGCGTTCGACGGGCAGGAGTGCCTGTCCTACGAAGTTATTGTTGATCAGGTTCTTAGGCCCACGGCGAATGAGGAGACCTGCGGTCGGACGCGTGTGGCTCGGTCAGGAGACCGGCCACAGCGTGATTCGCGACCGACAAATGGCTTATAGCCAGAAGTAGCGTTGTACGAATTCGACTACGTCGCCGAAGAGGACGTAACCCAAGCTGCGTTTGCCGCAGACGATTTTAGCGGTCACTTCCGCGCCAATTCGACGACGGTCAGCCAGTTCCTCTTTGTTGATGTCCACTCGCACTCGCACAACGGCGCGGTCTTTCGAGACTGCCGCATTGGTTGTTGTCTCGATTTCTCGCAAGGTTCCTTCGTAGCGATCCTCTGGATTTGTCGCGAGAACATATTCCACCGGAAGCGGTTCCTTTTGATCGTCTTTCGCACGCAGCAGATGCCCCATGCGGTGACCATCGATTTCTAACTGCAACCACCACGGGCCGGATTCGTCTTTGATTTCCAGAAGCAATTCGCCACGTCGAACCGGTCGATGCAGCAATTGTCGTTCGACTTCAAATGTCGCGATCGTTCCTGCTTTGGTGGCGAGCACCTTCAGCAAGTCCATGCGTTTTTGTAGGTTTTCGGCCTGCTTTTTCGCACCACGAATTTCGACTTCGGTCGAAGCAATCTTTCCTTCGATGCGGTTGATCTCGACCTTGTTTCCTTGATTCTTCGCCTCTTCGTATTCCGCTTGGAGGCTGTATTTCAATTGCACCTTTTCGGCGACGAGGTTTCGCGCGGCAAGTAACTGGCCGTCGAGTTCCTCGTTACGAAGCCGAACTAGTGGTGTGCCGACTTCAACCTTGTCGCCACCTTTCACGAAGATCTCCGCGACGGTTCCGTCCCACGGAGCAAACATGTTCGTCTGAAGCATCGGCATCAAACGGCCTTCACCCTCGACTCGATAGTCCCAAGGGACGATGCACAACGCGGCAATCAAAGCGGCCACACCGAGCACCCCCGCTAAGACCTTGAGCTTGCCGCGACCTTCCATGAACTGGAACGTTTTTCCGAGGAAACGCCAAACCGGCAACAAAAACAAGCGATGGTACGTTTGGCTGTTGTACATCGCTTCGGCGACGTGATCGGCCAGCGATTCGATTTTTTCTTGAAGGCCGGGACGTGGTTGGCTCTCGGAAATCTGTTCGATGATTAAGCCACCGATGGGCTTTTTCTCTTTGTCGAGTTTCTTCACGCCCTTATCGTCGGGTTTCAGCAGCGGTTCGCTTTCAAAGAGCGGCCAGATTGTGACCATTCGCGAACCGCTCTCTTGGATGTAATCCGCGAGCGGTGCTGTGATCTGCGGTGGGAGATGATCGAGCTTCCCGTTGTAGGTCAACGGCTCACGCATCAGGATGACCTTGTTGGCCAGCTCTCCCATGCGTTTCACAAGGTTGGCTCGCTGATGAACCGCATCTTGGCCGCTGATCGCTTTAATGACGGTCTTTTTTCCATACTGCACGGCGACAGCCAATCGGTCGCAGCCCAACAACAGGCGGCCATCGTTTGCCGCCGTGGAAGTGACTTCGTCGATATCCAAGCCGCGATGCAGTTGCAGCAGGAATTGCTCGAATTGCTCTGTGATCTTGGCCTTGGTTTCGGGCGTTGCCTTGGGGGCTGCTTGGCGATCGAGATACCGGCAAGCGTAACCACACATCTGCTCGACGAATTGGAGAAAGCCAGGACGCGCTTGCTGTGGGGTGTCGACTCGCTGAAAGATCTGCACGACGCCCACGCATTGCTTCGACTGTTGCAGTGCGGCGAGGACGATCAAATCGTTCGTCGGAACTTGCACACCGCTGCCGTCATTGGGGCTGTGAGTGCAGGCTTGGCCGTTTGAAAGGACTTCGTCCAACAGCTTCTGGTTAAGTGCGGTCGCTTCTGGCTTATCGAAGAATCCGGTTTGTTTGAGATTCACGTCGGCAAAGAGATTCAACTTCGCCGTACCGTTGCGTAGCCAAACCGCCCCTGCGCGAGCGCCGACCGCTCCAACCACTCGCTTCAAAAACTCGTTGAAGAAAGCATCGGGCGGCATGTTTGACCGTGAATGCTCTTCGATCTCTTTTGCGAGTTGAATGATCTTTTCGCGAACTTGCTTAACACTGTCTGATTCGGTCGTCGCCATAAGTTGTCTCACCGAGGGGGATGAGCGGGAACCGTTGCACCTGAGTACCCGACCGACTTCCTGTCAGCGAGAGCGCCCAGACATCCAAAATATCAACGGAGTTTCCGCAAACTACCGAAAACTCCGCTCCTGTTTTTGTAGGGGTCAGGTTGTACCGGCTCGTCCAGAACAGCAGCAAGACCAAAGATTTGGGGACGGAAACAGAGGTACTGGGTCAGTTTGTAGTGACCCGATTCATCGGGTCGATGATT
>CAIJTL010000377.1 GCA_903823545.1 uncultured Planctomycetaceae bacterium | reverse complement strand
TTGCATTCATGCCCGTAAATTTGCGTCAGCAGACGCGAAATGGCTGACACCTCGGCCGATGGCAAGGAACGGTCCGCTTGTTTTTCCGTCTGATTAAGTCACAAATTGATCGGCTCGCCTTCAACGCTCGGTCTTGATTCCCCTGCTCTGCTCCCGCCTACCGGTTGCAACAGGGCGTCGACCTTGAGCCTTTTGCATACAAAAAGTTACGTCAATCGACAGAGCTCTCACGTCTCAAAAACTTTCGGATCTCATAGGCCATGCAGGACCTTGCTTCTGAACAGACCTGGTTCGAAGAAAAGAACGGCTCGCGCTCTTGTTCGGCTCGTCACGCAGAGCCGCGAGGCAACCTACACCACTGCGACTGACAAACCGAATACTTCAGAACCCGAAGTCAAATTCCGCGAGTCGATTGATCCAGGATTTACCCCAGCAGGACAACACTCGGCTTGAGCAATGACGTCGCAAATGCTGACGATCGCCAACGGATCTGCACGTTGCAGTACAGTTCAAGTAGTTACACGCAATCGAAACATGGACTTCAGCGTCCAGAACGCCTTTGCCGATGCGAGGCAAACCGAGTGATGTTTATTGGTTAGCGGCGGGGGATACCGTGTCTGGCGTTTCTTTCAAGCGTCCGGCTCTGCCTGCCTGGGCCTCTGCGACTTCATCGGAGAATTCTGCGTTTCCATCATAGAGCTTGATGATGCTAAGCCACGTTTCTTCGGCAATGTGTTTCTTTCCAGCAAGAAACTGCTCGCGAGCTTTCTTCAAAGCCGCGTCAACGATCTGCTTGCGGTCTACACTTCCCGCACCGGCCGCCTCTAAACCGGCAAGTTGTCGTTTGGCGAGATTCCGAAATGGTCGGTCTTCCTCTCGATCCTTCAGCAATTCGATCATTGCTCGAAATTGCTCACGAGCGGTGACGTTGTCACCGAAGCGTTCAAACTCCCGAGCCTTCAAATACAACCGCTCTGCTTCGGATTTGGGGTCCTGGCCGAGCTTGCCTCGCGTTTCCATACCACGCTCGGTGCGGTGCATTTCGATTTTGTCGCGATGGTCGCGAGCAGCATCGGCGTGTTTACCGTCAGGGAATCGCTCTAGCTGCGACTTCAGATAACGATCGTATGCCTCTTGCCACTTCACCGGGTCATCACTGGCCATCAACGGCTGAGCCTTTGCGAAAAGTTGCTCCTCCGACATGGGCATTAACGACCAAACAACTCCGCCGAGTAATAGGCTGAGGCACAACATCAAGAACCAACTTCGTTCCCAGATCGGGCCTGTCGCTTTCTTTTTCTTGCGTTTCTTTCCAAGCAGCTTCTTGAGCTCTTCAGGATCAGAGATTTGCGATAGCGCGATCGATGTCTGCCCCGCACCGGAAGTCATTTGCGACATCGTACTGGTTTGCGATGCGACTCGTTCGACGACCTCATCGAGTGCCACCTCAACCATTAATGCGTCGTGCGGCCGTTTATCTGGGTTCTTTTCCAAAAGCTGCAGAATCACTTGTTCCAAAAAGATTGGACAATCCATGACCTCCGCGCGAACTTTCGGGGCGGCCTCGTTGATGTGTTTGAGCATCAACTCCATGTGCGCCGGAGCCTGAAATGGCGGATGCCCCGTGAGCATCTCGAACAGCACGCAACCGAGCGCGTACAAATCTGTTTTGTTCGAGATTGGCTGCTTTCCCGTGATTTGTTCGGGAGCCATATAGGCATGAGTGCCAACAGTCGAACCGCTCGCGGTCAGGGCCGTTGCATCGCTGTCGCGAGCGATTCCAAAATCTCCGAGTCGCAACTTGCCGTCCTTGCCAAGAAACAGATTCACCGGCTTGAGGTCGCGATGCACGATGCCATGTTCATGGGCGTGCTGAAGGGCTTGGCAAATCTGAGTGCCGTACTCAATGACTTGTTGCCAATCAAGCCGGCCTCGCTCCTTTAACATCGCGCCGAGTGTGCCACCGTCGATGTATTCCATGGCGTAGAAGTGCTGCCCGTCTTGTTCGCCACCGCCGTAGAACTGGACGATCCGAGGGTGTTTCAACTTCTTGAGGATTTTCATCTCGCGATCAAATCGCGAGACGAGATGCTTATTTGCCGAAAGCGTGATCGGCAACACCTTCAAAGCGACATCGGCCCCATTCTTGGTATAGGTCGCCTTGTAGACGACCCCCATTCCGCCGACTCCCAACCGCTTCTCGATCAAGAACGGACCAATCATTTTCTTAAGAGCAGGATCGGCCTTCTCTGCTTTCGCGACCGGACGCTTAGTCGTGACAGGCGTGTCCGTCGACGTGGCTTTCGCGTCAACAACGGTTTTGGCGGTCGGCTTTGTCGACACAGGTCGAGCAGCGCGCGTATTCGCCGGCGTTTGTTTCTCTCCCGGCGTATCTGTGTTCGATGCCATGTCGTATCTCGTCTGCGTGATCTCATGGGGCGTGCGGTGATGTAGGCTCGCCCCTCTCGCATTTGTGACAAGGACTTCACAAACCCACATGCCAATCGAACGCGATATCGAGAGCTGGGGCCGAGTGCGTGAGTGCTCCGACACTGATCCGATCAACTCCGCACTCCGCAATTTCGCGAACGTTCGCCAGAGTGATACCACCAGACGCTTCCAACAGTACCGATCCAGCCAACTGATCACGGAGTTTGACGGCATCCCGCAATTGAGGTGGCCCCATATTGTCCAGCAACACGATGTCGGGCGATCCGGCTAGCGCGTCGCGTAGTTGCTCCAACGTATCGACCTCGACTTCAATCGAAACGCCTTTAGGGGATCGGTTTCGAGCCTGACGCACCGCTGCTGCGATTGAGCGGGACTCGGAATCAGTGGACGCCATCCAGGCCGCCAAGTGGTTGTCCTTAATCAACACTCCGTCGCTCAAACCCATACGGTGATTCGTCCCACCACCGCAACGAACCGCGTACTTTTCCAGCAGCCGCCAACCCGGCAAAGTCTTCCGCGTGTCGAGGATCACCGCTTTCGTCCCAGCTACTGCATCGACATATTGCCGCGTTTGTGTCGCGACCCCCGAAAGGTGCATCAGAAAGTTCAACGC
>CAIJTL010000376.1 GCA_903823545.1 uncultured Planctomycetaceae bacterium | reverse complement strand
CCTCTGAGTTCGCTGACGTCGTTGTTGGCAAGGAATGCGATTCATGGACGGTGCTCAACTTTGGCAAACCTTGATTCTCGCGATCGTGCAGGGGATTACTGAGTTTCTGCCGGTCAGCTCTGACGGCCATCTGGTCGTTATCGGCAATCTGCTCGAACACGCGTTCAGAACCACTTCCACAGAGGCTGCGCGAGCCCAGTTGATCATCGGCCTGCATTTCGGAACGCTGTTGGCAACAATCACTGTCTATTGGAATGAGTTGTGGTCGTTGTTCCGTCGCCGTCAGTTGCTCATCGCGGTCATCTTGGGAACCGTTCCAGCGGGCGTCATCGGAGTAGTGTTTAAAGACTGGTTTGAAGAAACGATGTCGTCGCCGCTATTCGCGGGGATCGGACTTTGCGTGACCGCCATCTTTCTTTTGGCTGGCCAGCGAATGGAGCTCAATCTTTTGGAGTTGGATCGAATTCCGTGGCCACATGCCATTGCCGTCGGTTTCTTCCAAGCGTTGGCGATCTTGCCAGGGGTCTCGCGATCAGGAAGCACAATTTCAAGCGGTTTGATGATCGGCTTCACGAGGCAGACGGCAACGACCTACTCATTTTTGTTGTCAGTCCCAGCGGTCGGCGGAGCGGTGTTGCTCAAAGTGATTGACATGATCAAGGGCCAATCTGGCGGACTTCCCATCGGACAGCTTTTTTTCGGCGCGGTCATTTCGTTCGTCGTCGGCATTGCCGTGTTGCGACTATTGATTCGCATTGTCACGCAAAACAAATTGCACTGGTTTGCGTACTACTGCTTGACCGTTGGTATTTGCGTGACCGTCTGGCAGTTGTGGTTGCGAATGCAACCAACATGATCAGCGCAGTTTGTCTTGGGACGAATCAAGCCAACCGCGGCGGTACATGAAGATCGTCAGTCCGATTGTTGTTGCAGTCATCAGGCCGAGTGCGAATGGATACCCATAGGACCAGCGCAGCTCAGGCATGTTGAGCGGATAAGCGACGTCAAAGTTCATACCATATAAGCCGGTGATGAAACCCAGCGGCAAGAAGATCGTCGAAAGGATCGTCAGCACCTTCATGACTTGGTTCATGCGGTAGCTAATCTGTGAGAGATAATAATCACGCAGGTCTGAGCACATTTCGCGATAGGTTTCGACGACGTCTAAAATCTGAGCGGTGTGGTCGACACAGTCTCGCAAATACAACCGAGTTTCGTTCGTGATCAGCGGGAAGTCATCGCGAATCATTTCGTTCAACGCATCACGCTGAGCGATCATCATTTTGCGAACCTGCAACAGGTTACCTCGCAGTCGATGCAGCTCTGAAACAATGCGTGGTGACGGTGCGTTGGTGACAGCCTCGTCAATCACTTCCAGTCGATCGCTGTAAAGTTCGACCAACGGAAAGTAGCTGTCGATGACCGCATCGAGCACCGTATAGGCCAAGTGGTCCGCTCCCGCTTGGCGAATACGGCCAGCTTTCGCCCGTAATCGTGTGCGGACGGGTTCAAGGCAATCCCCTGCTCGCTCTTGAATCGTCAGCAGAAAATTGCGCCCGATGAATAGGCTCGTTTGATCGGTTCGTAGTGGATCGTGGTCTTCAATCATCCGTGCGACGAGATAGAGATAGTCTCCGTAGTTCTCGACCTTCGGACGTTGATGCAAGTGGACGACATCCTCCATCGACAAACGATGAATGTCGAAAAGCTCGGCCAAACCATCCAAGAGCTTCGTGTTACTCAAGCCATCAACATTCACCCACGTCACAGGCCAGTGTTCGAGCAATTCTGATAATTGGCTGATGTCCGCCAGTGGTTGCTCAAGCATCTCGGTTGCTGAAAAACAGAGGACGTTGATTCGGGATTGCTCCGCGTCTGGTGGCGCGATAACTGTTCCGGGCATCGCGCCTGGTTCGGTTTGCCGGCGGAATGGGGGATCGGCTGGCATGAGCGAAACATCGTCAGGCGGCATCGTCGGCTCCTGATTGACAACTGGTTTCATCACTCGTCGGCGTAGTGAGGCGTGAGATTCCAAGCCTTTAAGACTTCTTGTTCTCGTTGCCGCATCACTTTCAATTCCTTCGCCGAGAGGTCGTCGTAGCCGCAAAGATGCAGCAGTCCGTGGACAACATACAAAGTCAATTCGTCGAGCGGCTGCCAACGGTACTTCGTGGCCAGCTCCTTTGCCATTTCTGCGGAGACGATGATGTCTCCTTCAATCCGCTTGCCCGCACCTCGTGGAGCGCTTTTGGGAATCGGCAACGCTTCCGGTTCGAGTTCGCACTCAAGCAAAAAGCTCAAAACGTCTGTGGCGTAATCGTGTTGCAGATACCGTTGATTAAGTTCGTGGATGGTCTCATTGTCGACGATCGCGATGCTGATTGTGGCGGACACGCATTTTTCCGCCGCTAGCAATTCTCTCGCAATTTCGGCGAGTCGCTTATGGTCAACTTTCAGAGCTTTTTGTTCGTCATCAATGTCGATGAGGTATCGCGTTGCGATTTCAGCGGTGTTGTAAGTCGGCTTTCTGGTTTCGGAGGGATGTGCTGACATAAGGACCTTTACAAAGCTCGTCTTCAAAAGAAAAACCGGCCAAGGATCGCTCCTTGACCGGTTTTGTGACTCTCCAGTCAGACTATCGTATGCTGATGCCAATTAGTCTTGGTAATCAACTTCGATGTAGTCCTTCTTCGTTCGGATGTCGACGGCGTATTGGCCGAAGTCATAACGAACCTTTTTGCCGTCATGGCTGCACTTGATAACCGGCGGGCAGCAGGTTTCCGGCACGCAAATCTGAACTGCAACGCAACGTGGCTTGCAGCATGGATTGCATGGGTCCGGCTTCCAGCATGGATCGCGAACTTCCACGATCATCGGCTTCGCACAAGGAGCCATCTCCTTCGTGTCCACGTACTTCACACAGTGAAACAACTCAACCGGGCCGCCAACGTGGACCGGCGCGCTCACTGCGTCCGGTGTTGGTGACAATGGTTGTGCGGTAGTCACCGCCGCTGACATCGCCAGGATGCCAGCCGCTAACAGGCTCAACAACTTTTTCATTTCCTCGCTCCTAAATTTGGACGCCCAAGTCCCCGCCGACGGTACAGCAACGTCAGCCACTGAAACATACCCTACCCGCCGCGGGACGAGTCTCCCTTTGTTCCGAAATCCGTTCGGCACTTTACGGGATTGAACGGGGGTGACGATTTCGTCCACTAAACCGTCGGCGGAATGATGAGGAACCGGATGAGACGACGCAAGCAACTTTTTCGGAAAACTTCCCCTGAATTCGCCAATGTGATGCGTTGTGATTGCGCTGTGTTGCGAGTGCCATCCATGTTGAACATCAGCCACTCGGAGCGAAGGCGATTGCGTCTTCGGGGGATTAGGCCCCATAATCCCGGCTCGCCTACTCGTCAGTCTGTTGGCTTTGTGTTGCGAAAACGCAGCATTCAGCATTTTCCATGAATGAATTGGCCTAAGGATTCTGAGTCATGAATCGCCGTGTTGTTCGGTTTTTGTCGTGGAACCAAACAGTGCTCGCCGTGAGTTGCTCGTTCGCGTTGATCGTCACCGCATATGGATGCGGGTCAGGTTCAGGTGCGTCGAGCGGCCCAACCGCAGAAAAAGAGGCTAAGTCAAAGGGCGAATCGAAGCCCAAGAAGACAGACGGCTCAAAGACTGCTGGACCTACTAGCGGTCCCAAGACCATTGATGGAATCCCATACGACGTCTTCTTCGACAAACCGCTTGTGATCGCGGCCAACCAACAGACAGGTGGCGGTACAGATACGAAGATGGCCTCTGCGGACAAAGGAAATTCCGCACCAACAACAGAGACGGCTGCGAACGGCGGCAGCTCCACGGAATCGAAGCCCCCCGTTAAAGATGCTGACGGGGTCTCCTTGAAGGACATGATTAACAAGGACGCGTTGACCAACGAAGTCAAGGCCGTGCGGAATTATTTGGCAGGGAAATCGGGTTCGATCGCGACATACAACTCTAGCTACTTGGAGATCCCTCCCGAAGCGGCGACTCTCGCGGTTTTGGCTGTGGCGGTGACTCGTTATCCCGAGGATTTTTCCTGGAAGAAAAATGCGAAGCATGTCCGTGACTTGGCATTCAAGATTCTCGAAATCACCACGTCCAAGGATGCAAAAAACAAAAACTCGTTTGAGTCCGTGGCAGAAGCTTTTGCAAAGATCGATGACATCCTCAAGGGATCGGAGCCGGCCGGATTGAGTGATGCTGAAGAAGACAAAGACTACGGCGATGCAGTCGGCGGCAACGTGATCATGCTGATGAAGCGAATCAAGAAGTCAGAAGAAATATTGAAGGCAAGTGTCTCCTCCGAAGCGGGTCTCAAGAAAGATGCTGACCGAGTTGCTCAAGAGGGGGCGGTTCTCACGTTCCTTGGTGAGATCATCAAAACACAAGGTTTTGGCTGGGGCGGCGATGAAGAGTTTGCCAAGTACGCGAAGCCCTTGATCGATGGCGGCAAGGAGATCGTCGAAGCTTCAAAGAGCGGGAACTATCCTCTTTATGGCGAAGGAATCGCCAAGATCGCCAAGTCGTGTAATGAGTGTCATCCGAAGTTCAAACCGTAACGAAGGGATTCCGATGTTGCGTTTTTCTGTTTTGCGTCTTGTGGCCTTAAGCGTTTCGGTGCTCACAGCCTTGTTCGGCCACATCCCGGCCTCAGCGGAAGTGATCGAACTCACGACGGGTAATCGGATTGAAGGTGAGATTCTCAAGGATGGTGCCGAAGTCATCGTGATCGATATTGGCGTCGAAATCCTGAAGATTCCTGTTGAGAAGATTAAGTCTCGCGCAGCGGGCTTCGACAAGGCTCCGCAAAAAGCGGAAATCAAGAAGGGTGATCTCTACACCGAAGCGCGTTTGCCACCGAAGAATGTCAAAGAGTTGGCCAACGAATTTGGCGATGGAGTGGTTCTCATCCAAACTCCAGGTGGTCTTGGTTCAGGATTCATCGTCACTCCGCGAGGTCACTGTGTCACGAACTACCACGTGATCGAACGGGAAACGCGAATTGCGGTGACGCTGTTTCACAAAGATTCCAAGGGGGGAATTACTCGCCGACGCATCGACGACATCAAGATTATTGCCATGAATCCGTTTCTCGATTTGGCTCTGATCCAAATTCCCGAACAGAAAGATCAGCCGTTCAAGACGGTGATGTTGTCCGAGTCTGACGACCAAAAAGAGGGCGAAGAAGT
>CAIJTL010000375.1 GCA_903823545.1 uncultured Planctomycetaceae bacterium | reverse complement strand
CCGTCGCAGTTCGTCTTTCTGGAGTTCAGCCCCATCTTTGATCTTCTTCGCGTAGCCGATGCCTTCTCGCGGCAAATTCACTTTCGCAAACGCGACTTCCTCAAAGAGATCACGGCGATCAAGTAATTGATTGAGCGCGACAAGCGAAGGCACGTTGGTGTCTACAACAGCAGTCACTCGTTTCGCCGCATCACTCAACTTTTGCGTCGGATCATTCTGCGAGGCTAACTTCGTTTCGAGCTTCGCAGCGTTCAGCATATCTGCCTCGGTGAATTCGACCGGCGTCCCGACCGGCACGAACATCACCATCAAAAACGCAGTGAGGATCGGAGCCATTGCTCCCCCCATGCGTCCGCCGAGCCCGACCCAAGCACTGGCGGTTGCTCTTTTGGAAAGTGGTATCCAGTGGCTGATGACTCCGCCTGACGTTGGATAGGCACCAGCTTGAGTGATTCCGCACATCAGTCTCGCGACAAGCAACAAGACGAAGCCTGCGACCAATCCCATTTGAGCGATGAAAAGCGACCAGCCCACAACGTAGATCGACAACATCAACCGCGCGCCAAATCTGTCCGACATCCAGCCAGCAGGAACTTGAGCCAGAGCATAGAACAGAAAAAAGAACGGCCCCAGCAGCCAACTCATTTGTGTTTGCGACAGCCCTAAGTCTTCCTTGATGTAGTCGCCAGCAAATGACACGCAGAAGCGGTCGAGATAAAGCAGAACGGACATCAGCGTCAGCAGGAATACGATCACGTGCCGAACGCCAGTCGGGCGAGTAGTCGAATCGAGCGAGACAGACGAAGGCTCCGGCAGCGATTGTTCCGACATGGGGCGGCTCCTGGAGTTGGAGTTCCGCCACGAGGCGTCATGCGGCGAAGTTCTCATCCAAAACGATGAGCCAGCCCCTGCATCGAGTCCATCCGCTTCTCGGCAGGCCGAAGCGAGAACCCCAACATGACGCACACCCTAGAAATAGAAAACGCTGTGAGCAACCACGAGTCACTCACAGCGTTTCAGGTTTGCCGAGATTGCAGTTGCGGGCCAACGCCTGCCACCACGGCGATGGAGTGTATTCGCAGTTCGTGCGCCAATCAGAAAAAGTTTTTTGAAAATGCAAATACACCGGAAAACAGAGCATTTCTTGGGGCTGTTCGATTTTGCAAACAGTTAGCGACCAACCAAATCACTGCGGCACTCTGCAACACCTGTTGAATTTTGCCGCGCTCACCGGAGCGTGTTGCATCATGCGGCGGTCGCCTTGTTCTATCGCCGCAATTCGAGTGCAATGGGTCGCACCTACCAACCCGAAGTGTCAGCGAGGGCGGACGCTCTGCCGACATCACATCGGCGACGAAGCGTTTTGATGTGTTCGCCCACTCTGACACTTCGGGTTAATAGGAGCGCGCCCTCAAAGTACCCCCATCCACAAACGATTCGACATGAGCAAACCAAATTCACCGATGACGGTTCCCAATTTCATCAAAGCCAAGTCGGAGGGACGCAAGCTCGCCGTGCTAACCGCGTATGACTTCTTATGGGCCGGACTGTTCGACCAAGCGGGAGTGGATGCAATCCTGGTTGGGGACAGTTTGGGAATGGTCGTGCAAGGACACTCAACGACATTGCCTGTGACTCTGGACGAAATCATTTACCACGCCAAAACGGTCATGCGAGCCGTTAAGCAGGCGTTGGTTGTTGTCGACATGCCGTTTCTTTCATTTCAAGTCAGCCCTGCCCAGGCGATCGAAAACGCGGGACGCATTTTGAAGGAAACCGGGGCCGCCGCCGTAAAGTTAGAGGGTGGCGTAAACCAAGCTCGTACCATCGCCGCGTTGGCAGAAGCCGACATTCCGGTGATGGCTCACGTGGGGCTCAAACCGCAGTCAGTCCACAAACTAGGTGGCATGAAGGTACAAAGAGATGAGCAACGCCTGCTGGCCGACGCACGAGCCGCTCAACAAGCAGGTGCATTCGCAATCGTGTTGGAATTGATTCCGCGCCAGATTTCCGCGGAGATCACTCGCGAGCTGTCGATCCCCACAATCGGCATCGGTGCCGGCCCAGACTGTGATGGGCAAGTTCTCGTGAATTGCGACATGCTTGGTCTCACGGAAGGCTTTCGCCCGAAGTTCGTCAAACGCTTCGCCGAACTGCGAACCGAAGCGACTCGCGCTGTGCAACAATATGTTACCGAAGTGCGTTCGGGAGCCTTTCCGTCCGATGAGCAGAGTCACCATTAGTACTCCGTTAATTGTCAGGCCAATGATGGGCTATACAGCCAACATTCAATCTGGCACCATCTCAAGCTAACGAGGTGCATGATGAGACGGCAAGTGTTGTTTGTGATGAGTCTGTTTGTTGGCCTAGTCGCGTTGCGAGCAACTTTAGTTCGTGCCGTTGATGAACCTTCTGCGAAACCGCCAAAAGCGACGGTGCCAGCCCAGCCCGCTCCATCGAAACTGGATATCGAGCAGTGGATTACAGACCTCAACGCCCCTGAATTCGCTAAGCGTGAAGAAGCAACGCGACAATTGATCGACGCTGGAGTCGTTGCCGTTGAACCATTGATCGAAGCTGCAAGATCGAGCGGCCTCGAAGTCTCCGTTCGCATCACTGCGGTTTTGCGTGCGTGGTTTACTTCCGGACAAGAAGAGCTGGTCGAAGCCGCCGAGACCGCTCTTGAGCAATTGAGCGAATCGAAAAATCGATCAATCGCAAATCGATCCGTCGCCGTTTTGAATCAGTATGCACTGACAATTCGCCAAGACCGCGCGCTGGCTCAGATCAAGCTGCTTGGGGGAACAATCAAGTCCGCGGAGAGCGTGACGCCGCAACAATTCGCACAGAACGATTCGGATCGTTTTTT
>CAIJTL010000374.1 GCA_903823545.1 uncultured Planctomycetaceae bacterium | reverse complement strand
GAGGCCGTCGAAACCGACGCCCCCTTCGATCGAATCGTTTCCAGCCGCGCCATTGAGCAGGTCATCGCCCACTTCGCCTTTCAAAGTGTCGTTCCCATCGGCTCCTAACAATGTGTCGTTACCGTTTCCGCCGGTCATGCTGTCGTCGCCGAGATGGCCGTTGATCGAATCGTTGCCATCGCCACCAATCAGTGTGTCATTGCCGTTTCCACCGCCGACGAAGTCGTCTCCGATTCCACCGTCGATCAGGTCATGACCTCCCAGCCCCGCGAGCACATCGACTCCCACACCGCCTTCGAGACTGTCGCCGCCGTTGGAACCGGTGAGTGTGTCGTCGCCTACGTCACCAACGAGCCTAATTCGGACGGCACCCGATCCTGCGGTTGACGCGTTGAGCACGTCGTTGCCGTCGCCACCTTGGATGTTGAGCACCACAAAACCGACCGTCGCAATGTTGTTGACGGTCACCGTGTCGTTGCCGCCACGAACGTCGATCAACACGTTCTGAATGTTGGCCGTGGCTGCGATTGTGCCGACGCCGTTGCTGATCGACAGCACGCTTCCCGTCGAACTGACCGTCAGCGTGTCCGCCAAGTTTGTGCCGACAACCTGAACCAGATTGAGTCCGAGTCCGCCGTTCGCCGAATCAACACCGCCGCCGTTCGTATCCAAGACGAACGTGTCATCATTGTCTCCGCCGAGCAGCACATCATTGCCAGATTGTCCGTTGAGCGTGTCGTTCCCTTGTTGCCCATCAAGAGTGTCGTTGCCCGCACCGCCGAGCAGGAAGTCGTTACCCGCTCCACCGAACGCGATGTCATTGCCGCCTTGCCCGTTGATGAAGTCATCCCCTGACGAGCCAACCAACGTGTCTTCACCCTCGCCGCCGCCGATCGTGTCGCCTGCATCGAGAAGCAACGCGGCCGGCAACAACGTTCCGATGCTCGCTTGAGTGATCACAAACAGATTCTCGTCACGCGGTGCTTGTGTCAGTTGTGACAACGTCGTGTTGACCTGCAACGTTTGATTGCTGCGAGTTCCGTTGAGTTCGCCGCCCGGTGCTGAAGCGACCGGTCCTCCGCCCGCACCGGCAACCGTGTTCTTGTTATCCACGATCGCTCCGTTGAGCTCGTGGAACTTATTCGGGTTCGGATTCCCGACCAGAACGGAGGCGGCTTGGCCATTCACCAGCGCCCAGTTATTGAGCAGCGCTACTTGCTGCCCCGCAACCGGCTCATTCACATCCGCGACATTCTGTTCGTTGAGGAATCGCAGAACCCGTTGAGCGTTTTGGAAATCGTTCGTCCTCAAATTCGTGGCGGCCGTCAGTGGTTGAGCATTCGCGTTGAATCGCGGATCGCTGTCCAACAGCACGACGTCGAAAACGTCACGTTGAGAGAGCTCGACATGGAAGCTGTCGCCCACTGTCGGCGCATTGAACAGCGGCGTGCTCAGCGAGAACAGATTCGGATTCGCCCCAAAACCAGAATAAGCCTGCACGACATGCGGATCAGCGTCTTGTCCCGCGAAGATCAATTTCTGACCGGTGTAGATACCAGCTCGATCATCGAGTCCGCTACCTGCAGCGAGTGAGTCCGCGCGATCCGCTCCGTTGAACGAGATTGCGGTCGGCGAATTACCGACTCCCGGACCCCCAGTGATAGTGCTTTGATGCACGCCGACCACGCGACCGAATTGCTCGCCGGAGCCGTTGTTGATTGTCACGGCCGCGCGAGCGATGTAAGCGTCGAACGTCGTCGCACCGTCCGGGTTGTCAGCCGTAGAATTCGAGTTGTCGGCCCAAGAGAGATACACGACGCCGTTGTGAGCCGAGATTCCGCCGTTATCGCCGAAGTCTTGTGTATTGATCGTGTCGCGAGCTTGGTTCGAGATTCCCGCACTAACCAGCGTGTTCGGGGTGAAGCTCAGTGTGCCGTTTGCGCTATAAACGCTGGCTGACATGAAGACTTGCACTTCGGTGTTTGCCACACCGTCGGTGTTGTTTGCAGTGACCGTTGTTCCGAGGTCGTTGCGAGCGTCGTACCAACTCAAGTAAAGCTCGCCGGTCGCTTGATCAATGCTGATGCTCTGCAAGAACTGGCTGTTCGAGGTCGTGTCATCGTTGACTTGAACTGGAGTGCTCCAGGTCGTTCCGTGGTCGTCAGAGAATCGAACAAAGATATTGGTGTTGTCGCCATCAACGGGCGTCGCAGGAGCGTTCGCATACGCCACATACAACCGATGGTCGCGAGCACCGCCGCTGCGGTCGTATGCCAAGAATGGACTGGCCGAGATGCCTCGTTCTGGTGATGCTGGGATCAAATCCGCGCGACCAACTTCCGTGGTGGTCACCGTGATGTCCGTGCCGAAGGTGAACCCTCCGACGAGGCCGTTCGGGTCGCGGTCCACGAAAACGTTGCCCGGTCCTTCCGCTGTAGTGGAGTTGGACCACGTCACAACGAACTGCCCCTCCGGCCCCACGCTTGCCACAGCATCAGTCACGCCCGCAGACGCCGTCGCAAAGTAACCCGCTGCGGAGAACGAACTCAACGATCCGAGTCCCGTCGCGATTGCTCCACGAACACCGAGTCCGGATGCTGATTTGAACGTGACATACACTGCGTCTTGAGTTGCCAAGTTCGCGGCGTCCGGTCCAATCGCAAGCTGTGGCTTGTCGTTGCTGCTGGAAAGTGCTTCGACGATTTGCGTGCTGAAGGTCTTACCGCCGTCGGTGCTGAATGCCTCCACAATCGCACGAGTCCGAGTGGACGCCGCCGTATTCGGATCAGCCAAGTACGCGACATGCAGATTACCAAACCGATCAAACGCCACCGAGGCATCCGACCGCTGAGCTGTGCCCGTTGCCGCGATGCCGTCTTGATTAGCTCCCAGCGTCTGAGTCGTCCAAGTAGTGCCGCCATCGAACGAGTTCGCGATGAACAGGGCTGACGGATCTGTCGTTCCGCCGTTTCCGACAGCGACTACGTTCTGCGGATTCACCGGATTGACGGCGATCTGCACGTCCGTCTGACTTCCCATCAATTGGCTGATATTCACGTTCTGGCCGACATTGATACCGACACCGGCGGTCGGACTATCGTTGTCCAGAATCGTTCCGAATCCGGTTCCATCTACGATTGTCGCATTGACCGCATTCGACAGATTCAACCGGAAGGTCTCATTGACCTCATTGTTCGTGTCACCGATGACCGGCACCGCGACCGTCAGCAACGTCTGACCCGGAGCAAAGGTCAAAGTCCCGATCGCCGGCAAGTAGTCGTTGCCCGCTTTCGCCGATCCGTTACTCGTCGCATAAGTCACGGTGACGGGAACCGCAGAGGCAACAGTCAGCCCTACCGAGAAGACCGCATCGACCGTTCCGGTGTTGATTTCACCCTCAACATAGAAGTCGTATGCTGATACTTCTGTCCATCCCTTCGGGTAGCCTGAGCTACGTGAATTGGTGAACTGCGCGAGTATGCTGGGCGGTGGTGTCACTG
>CAIJTL010000373.1 GCA_903823545.1 uncultured Planctomycetaceae bacterium | reverse complement strand
TGCATCGGTGATGTCGAACGAGAACGGGTCGTAGCCGCCACGATGCTCGCCCACTTTCTGGCCGTTGACCGAGACGACCGTCTCCCAATCACTGGCCCCGAAGTGCAGCAGCAGCCGACCATCCTTGGCCATCTCTGGCGTCGCGAACGAGCGGCGATAAATGACGCGATGATTCTCCGAGACTCGCTTCATTACCCCCGACAAAGCCGACTCCACCGGAAATGGCACGAGGATTTTCCCGTCCCAAGCCTGTGTCGCACGCGGCTTGCGTGCGACACTTTCCACGATCGCATAATCCCACAGCCCATTCAGATTGATCCACTTCTCCCGCACCATCTGCGGCCGAGGATATTCCGGATGCACTTTCGCAGGCGAAACGTCCTTCGCCCACCGCGTCATCAACGGAGCCTTCTGCGGGTGCCAGTCGTTGGCAACAGTCTCGCGAATGCACAGACCAATCCAACACGCGACGACCAAACTCAATCTCAACGGCTGTGACGACATTGCGATGAGCTCCGGAGAATGACCGAAATGGCAATCGGTTCGACGATTGGCTGGAGTCTATCGACCGAACAAAAACTTCGCAGTCACGCCCTTCGTTGGCTGTGTTCCCTTCTGTTCAATTCCTGTTTTGGACCAAAAGTGAACGACAGAAACAATGTCGGCGTTGAATCTCAGAAGATCAGCCGACTTCCTCGTTTGGTCAGCCAAGAATCTCGCAGCCGGCCATGCGACGAAAACCTCCAGTCCTTGCCGAGTCACCAACAAGCCTTCGCGTTCCAGTTCTTAGCACATGCGAGCGATCGTATTTGGATTGACGACCACGACCTTGGACAATTGCCGCACTGACGGCAACTACTCATCCGGCTGCATGTCGCGACGAGCGATCGCCGACCGAATCTGCTCGGCCAATGGCCGATAGATCGGAATCTTGCTGGCGGTATTGATCTGCAACGGGAGGGCAACCTCAGCTAACGGTACTAACTAAAATCGTACAGTTAACCGGCGGCATCAAGCGGTAATAAAAAGGTTGCCCGCCATTTGATCTGAAAGTCGAGTATTTCCCGCAGAGTTCGCAGAGAAGCGAATCACTCTAGTGCTCTTCAAACTCTGCGGCCCCTGCGCCTCTGCGGGAAATCTTTTGCCAAGTAATCACAGAACTCTGAGGGTCGAAAAAAGCACGACGCGCCAGCAAATGGTTATGCCGAAGTAGCCACTCGCTAGCGCGTCGTGCTTTTCAGGTTTGCCTGCTCAGTTCAAGCCGTCTTCTTCGTTTTTCAGCAATCGGCGGAGTTTCTCTCGCAATTCGGCGCGGCCGCGATGAATGCGGCTGCGAACGGTGCCGATGGGGCATTGCAGCAGGTCGGCGATTTCGTCGTACTTCATTTCTTCCATTTCGGCCATGACCAGCGGGATGCGGTATTCCTCGGTCATCTGTGAGAGCGCTTCGCGGACGATCTGCTGACGCTCAGTTTGTTCGAGAGGTTGATTGGGGGCGGTGTCTGCGCGAACGTCAGTTGGTTCGCTGCCGATCCGTTCTTTCGTTGCTTCGATCGACTGGCCGAGCGAGCGGTTCTTGCGACGAAAATTGACGCTGGCGTTCAACGCGATCCGGAACAGCCACGAATAGAACTGTGCGTCGCCACGAAAAGAGCTGAGCTTTTGAAAGGCGAGTGTGAACGCCTCTTGAGCAACATCCTTCGCGTCTTCCGCTGACCCGACAACATGCACGAGCGAGTGATACAGGCGGTTCTGATAGCGTGAGACTAATTCACCAAACGCAGCCGTGTCGCGCGCCAGCGTGGCGGCGATCAGGTCTTGGTCACTGCGAGCGTTTTGCGGTTCGTCCAAGATGTGTGAGTTTCACAGAGGCAACGATGTCGGTGTTCAACGGGCGAGAGGATCGCATTCGAGGCGGCAGCAATCAACCGGTCGCACGCTTCAAAACGGGAGGACGGCTGATCGCCAAAGTCATTCCGCCAGCGAACATGGCGATGCTGATCCATTGAGCGATTGTCAGCGAAGTCCCGAATTGCCCCATTTCGTCGCCGCGCAATCGTTCGATCAAGAACCGAGTGATCGGGTATGTCAGCAACCCCAATGCGATCACCGAGCCGTCACGGTTACGCAATGGATAGTAAGCGAGCGTCAGCAGGCAAAGCAGCAGACCGTCGATTGCGCTGTAGAGTTGCGTCGGATGAATCGGGAGCGTCGATGCCGCGTCGTCGGTGATGAAGCCACGATTTAACTGAGAACTAAAGACAATTCCTAAATGAGTCGGGTCGCTCGCTTCGAGCAGCTTCGGGAACTCAACGGCCCAAGGAAGATCACAGCGATCTCCGTAGCAGCAGCCATACAAAAAACAGCCGACACGACCAAAGGCCACTCCTAGGAAAATCGACGGGATCAGGATGTCTCCCAGCATCC
>CAIJTL010000372.1 GCA_903823545.1 uncultured Planctomycetaceae bacterium | reverse complement strand
ATGCTTTCAAACCGGTTGGACTCATGCTGCTGGGCTACAACACAAACGGCTTGGCCTGTCACCGTTGGCAGGACGGTATCGAGCTTTTGGTGGAGATTGGTTATCGGGCAGTCGGCCTGACGATCGACCATTCGTGCCTCAACCCCTACGACGACTCATTTGCTGCTGAGCAGAGCGAAATGAGTGAGCTGTTGCAGCGTCACCAGCTTCGATCGGTGATTGAAACGGGAGCCCGCTTCCTGCTTGACCCTCGGCATAAACATGAGCCGACTCTGATCTCGCCGACGTCAGAAGCACGTGCCTCGCGGATCGAGTTCTTGAAGGTCTGCATCGACATAGCGAAGACGCTCGGTTCGGACGCGGTTTCGTTCTGGTCCGGAGTTTTGTCGCCGCATGTGCCGCGTGAGTATGCCGAACTTTGGTTGGTCGAAGGTTGCCAGCGAATTGCCGACTATGCCGAATCGCAAGAGGTGACGCTCGCGTTTGAACCCGAGCCCGGCATGATGATCGAGACGCTCGAACAATATAGCGAACTTGCAGGAAAAATCGGCTCGTCAAAGTTCGGTTTGACGATCGACATCGGACACGTGCAGTGCGTCGAGTCAGGCTCGATCTCCGATCATCTTCGTCGTTGGAAACACCGGCTTTGCAATATCCACATCGAAGACATGAAGCGTGGCGTCCACGAACATTTACTTTTTGGACAGGGTGAAATTGACTTCGCTCCCGTGATGGCCACGTTGCAAGAGATTAACTACATCGGCTGCGTGAATGTTGAGCTCAGCCGTCACAGCCACATGGCTCCCAAAGTGATGCGCGAATCATTCGACTTCCTGAAGAGATTGAGCTGATGCAAGTAACCCGTAGCGCGAGCGATCGCTCCACAACGTTCCGAACCAACGAAATAGGCGAGCGGGGCGGCGTCAGTCCCTCGGTTTTGTCTGTTCTGACTTGGCTCAGGATGTCGCCGACTTGGTTGACGATGAACCGGGTGGCTGACGCCGCCCCGCTCGCCTTGATTTGTATGGCGTTCATTCTCGTCACGCTGCTGACGTCGTTGGCCCGCGCTGATGACTTCCCATCGGAACTTGTTCGCTTCAAGCAATACGGTGACAAGCCGATTTTCACAGCGGCAGGGCCGGGAACTTGGGAGGTGAAGATTCGCGAGCGAGGTTGGATTCATCTCGATCCAACGGTTGACAGCACTGATCCGACGAAGCCTCGGTATCGCCTGTGGTACACCGGCTACAAAGGCAAGACCGAGGACGTGAAGCATCTCGGCTACGCGACTTCAAACGACGGCATTGCGTGGACTCGGCAGCAAGCGACCCCGATTTACGATCAGCATTGGGTCGAGGACATGATCGTTCTGCCGCACGCGAATGTGTGGCACATGTTCGCCGAAGGGAAAGATGATCTCGCTCAACTTCTCACTAGTCGCGACGGCGTCAAGTGGCACCGCGAAGGTCAGTTGGATGTTCGCAAAGTGAATGGGCAGCCGATCGAGCCGGGACCGTATGGGACGCCGACAGTCTGGCTGGAAGAGGGCGTCTGGCATTTGTTTTACGAACGGAATGATTTAGGCATCTGGTTGGCGACAACGAAAGACCTCAAAGTTTGGACCAACGTCAGTGACGAGCCGGTCATTCGTCCCGGACAAGGAATTCACGACCGAGACATGGTTGCCATGAATCAAATCGTGAAGCACAAAGGACGCTACTACGCGTACTACCACGGGTCGGCGCGTGGCGAAGCAAAGTCACTTTGGACTACGAATGTCGCCGTCTCGGACGATTTGCGGACTTGGCACAAATACGCCCAAAACCCCATTGTTCCGCGCGAGCTGAATCGTTCGAGCGGCATCATCATTCCGGACGGCGATAGATTCCGCCTCTACACGATGCATCCCGAAGTCTGGCTGCATGTTTCACCGTAGTTGGCAATTGTCGCGAACGATTTACTTCGCTGACTGGCTCACCAAAAGCACGACGCGCCAGCGAATGATCTGCGCAAAGACCACTCGCTGGCGCGTCGTGCTTGATAAATGTTTTGTTCCGGCTCAGCCCCAGAAGCGTTCGCCGTGCCAGTTGCCCATCGGTGTTGTTTCGACTTCGATGTCGCCGTTCACTTTGCACTGACATGAAAGACGCAGCGACTTTTCGTTCCCGATTCGCCAGAAAAAGAGGAGCGGACCAGCGAGGATGCGCAGACGCTCCTTCAATCCGGGCTTGCTCACGTTTTCTTGCCCTTTGGTGATCATGACTTTGCAACTGCCGCAGCTTCCCCAACCTAAGCAATTGAGGAACTGATGCGGACCCCAATAAACCTGAAATCCGTTTTCCAATGCCGCCTTGCGGAGGTTGGTTCCGGCGGGGACTTCGATAGTCTTTTTCTCTTTGACGAACGTGATCTTGGCCATAATTGCGTGATGAAGAGGTCGCGGGAATGAGGTCGAAAACTTAGCGGGATGATAAGAGTCGTTCCCCGTAGCGGCAAGCTGCCAGCTTATGTCGTAGTTCGAGTCTCCAGGCTCGAACAAACGGCCCTGGAGAGCCGTTCTACAACGCACTCTCGTGTGTTGCTCGACCACTCAGTCGCGCGTCGCGTTGATGTGATAGCAAGCTCACATTCTTTAAGATCGCATCATGCCAGCCAATCTCACGCCGCAATATCAACGCCTCGAAGAGCAGTACCGCAAAGCCCAAACGCTTCAGGAACGGGCAGGGCTGTTGGATGAAATGCTCGCCACGATTCCCAAGCACAAGGGGACCGAAAAGCTACAGGCGGAGCTCAAGACGAAAGTCAAAGAAACAAAGGCCGAACTTCAAGCCGAAGCGGCCGCTCCGAAAAAGGGACCGAAGACTTATCGGTTCCCACGACAAGGCTGCGGCCAAGTCCTCATCGTCGGTGCTCCGAATTCCGGCAAGAGTCGAGTGCTCAAAGAACTGACAAAAGCGGAACCCGAAGTCGCTCCGTACCCGTTCACAACTCGCGAACCGCTGCCCGGCATGATGCCGTGGGAAGACATCAACGTGCAGTTGATCGATACTCCGCCGATCACAGACGCGCATTTCGAGCCGTATTTGCTCAACCTCGTTCGAGCGGCCGATGCCGTTGTGCTGACCTTTGACGGCTCGTCCGACGACGCTCCCGAACAGACCGCTGAAGTGTTGAGCCAGTTCGCATCGCGCAAAACAAAACTCGCAGACGTGACTGGCTTCGACGACGACGATTTTTCAATCATTCAGATCAAAACGCTTCTCGTCGCCACTCGTGGTAATGATCCCGGGTGCGATGACCGCCTCGCGTTTTTTCGCGAGATGACCGACGCCAATCTCACGACACTGAAAGTAGACCTCGACGAAAGCGCGTCGCGCGAACAACTGCGCGAAACGATCTACGGATCGCTCGGACTCATTCGGCTCTACACCAAGAAGCCCGGCAAACCCGCCGATATGTCCTCACCATTTGTCATCAAAACCGGCGGCACCGTCGAAGACCTCGCCGCCGTGATCCATAAGGACTTGGTGGAGACACTGAAGTTCGCCAAAGTCTGGGGCAGCAGCGCTCACGACGGCCAATCCGTCGGCCGCGATCATGTTCTTCACGACAAAGACCTCGTCGAACTTCACGCGTGACGTGTCGCTGCTTTCGCTTCTGTTGAGACGTCGTTCTTTCAACAATGCTTCTTTCTCAATCTTTCATTTTGCCAAACTAACCAATGTCAGGTAGTCTGCTGCATATGAAAACTATCACAGTTACCGAACTCGCCCGCAGCATTCACAGCGTTCTGAACACGCTGGAGCAAGACCAAGAAGAAATTGTGTTGGTTCGCAATCACCGACAGATTGCTCGTCTGGTTCCAGAACCGGAAGCGCAAGATGCATTGGCCGTTTTCAGCGATCTCTACCAAACGCTGGATGACTCTGTTGCCGATTCATTGTGCGATGCTATGGAGAATGTTCGCCAACAGCCCAATGCTAAACTGGATGCGATGAGGAACCCGTGGGATTCTTGATTGACACCAATCTTTGGATCGCCGTCGAACGAGGCCGTCTCAAGCCCTCCGACCTTCACGCTATTACCCAACAAATGCCCGTGTATTTATCACCGGTCAATTTGGCGGAAATTCAGTTCGGTATTGATTTGATGTTGGATATTAAACATCGACAACAAGCACTCCGAATGCTCCGTCGCATGCGTCGAAAACCACTGCTGCGCATTACCGGCGAAACAGGTGAAGTGTTTGGTTCGCTAGCTGCCCAACTTCAAAAGAGTGGCCGCAGTTCGGATTTTCGCATTCAAGATCTGTGGCTTGCTGCTCAGACTGAGCAGCGAGGCTTCGTTCTGCTCACGGCAAATGTTAAAGATTTTGCAGACATTCCGGGACTCAAGTTTCAAGTTGTGAACATCACTTAGGAATATTCCACGTGCCATCTACGAGCGATCGTTGTTAACTCAGCTTGTGGACCTTGTTCGCTGGAAATTGCTTCTGCGTTTCACTCGCGGCGAAGACGTGCCTACAATCCTCCGCCGTCGGCCGCTCCCAATTCCTGCTCCTGCCAGCGGGTGAAGCGAGTGGACCATCCGATGCCCAGCTTGGTGAAACGTCAAACGACGTTGGCCAAGTCGATCACCGGGGACCACTGCGAGCTGGCGAGTTGAGCAACGGTCTGAGCAGGCCGTTGAGCTGATCCGTTTCAACGGTTCGCGCAAGTCCCTGCATCCTGAAATCGGACATCGCGCGGAGAGTCTGTCATGAGCAAGAAACAAGCGAGAGACCTGTTTGACGATACGACGATGAGCTTCGGGGAACACCTCGAAGAGCTGCGGGTTCGTTTGTGGAAAGCGGTCGTCGGACTGACGATCGTCACCTGCGTGACGATGTATTTCGGCGACAACGTTATGGGCATTGTCCGGAAGCCCATCGAAGACGCGCTCCGAGCACGCGGCCAAGGGACGAAGATCACCGAAGAAGTCTCGCAGATGTTTTCTTGGCAGAAGGCGAAAGACTGGTGGGACGGCGTAAAGGCACCCGAAGCACCTGCGAAGCCGACGCTACCGGACGGGACGGCCGATCCCAAAGTGATCACCGTCACCATCAAACCCGAAGATCTACTGAGCGCGCTCCATCAATTCGATCCCGACCGATTCCCAACCGGCTCGCCAACAGTACCGGTGAAGCCTCTGCCGAGCGAAAACAAAGAGCAGGCAAAATCGGACAAAGATGCGGCTGATGCTAAGTTGATCGCGATCCAAGTCACCGCTCCGGAATTTGAGCAACTGCAAAAGACCGTTGAGATGCAGCAGCGTCCGATCGTGCTGACGGTTCAAGAAGGCTTCATGACTTGGATGAAAGTCTCGTTCGTAGCGGGCTTGGTTTTTTCCAGCCCGTGGGTCTTCTACCAGATTTGGTTGTTCATCGCGGCGGGGCTATATCCCCACGAAAGAAAATACATCCACATCTATCTTCCCTTCAGCGTCTTCCTCTTTATGGGCGGGGCAGTCTTTTGCTTCTTCTGCGTCTTCCCGTTCGTGCTGGAATTTTTGCTGGCGTTCTCGGACTCGCTGAAGTTTCAAACGCAGATTCGCATCGCCGACTGGATCGACTTCGCAATCATGTTACCAGTGATGTTTGGAATCAGCTTCCAGCTTCCGCTGGTGATGCTGTTCCTCGAACGGCTGTCGATCTTCCAAGTGAAGGACTACCGCGAGAAACGCCGCATCGCGATCCTCGTCATCACCATCATCTCAATGGTCCTCACCCCGGCGGAACCCTACAGCATGCTTATGATGATGATGCCGCTGATCTTCCTCTACGAAATGGGCATCCTCGTCTGCCATTGGTTTCCGAAACCGAAGCCTTTCGATGACGATGAAGAGCCAAAAAAAGCCGTGGCGGCGATGACGTAATGGCACCGCGAGAGCTGCCTGTTCCTGTCGGCGAATCGGCACGGAACATGGAGGCGGCAATCGCGAACGAAGTTGCTGCAAACGCAATCGCTTCGATTCCAGCGGGGCCTGCCGAAGTAACGCCGAGTGTCGAATCCGTGCCGGATGCCGCTGACATCGGCAACCTAGTGACCGCGATTTCCGAGTGTGCTGAGGGCAAAACTGTGACAACGTCAGACGATTCAAGGAGTGCGAAGAAGACAACCGTTGTCGAATGGCTCGGTGGAGTCGAAGGCTCGTTGCGGTTGCTCGATCAGACGCTTTTGCCGAATGACGTGCGGATGGTTGAGTGCCAGTCGGTCGAACAAGTCTTCGAGGCGATTCAGTCACTGCGAGTTCGTGGGGCACCGGCGATCGGTGTGGCGGCGGCTTATGGGGTTGTCTTGGGTGTGAGTGAGGCGGATCACCGCACTAGCCCGACGCGCAAGCGAGGGGT
>CAIJTL010000371.1 GCA_903823545.1 uncultured Planctomycetaceae bacterium | reverse complement strand
TGCTCATCGAAACGAAATAGTGCCGCCCCTTCAGGGCAATAAGATCTTTTGCGGATTCTACCCAGGGCGACGCTCCTGAAGGTCGCTTGCCCTGGGCTAGCTTGTAACTGCCCCGTTGGGGCGAAAGTCCGAAACAGCTCATCAAGCCTCCTCGCTCGAAGAGCCGACACTCACAACTTCCGAAACCTTCTTCGAGCGAAATCGTCCCGCCAAGCGATCGAACCACAAATAGATCACTGGCGTCGTATAAAGCGTCAACAACTGACTGAAGAGCAGTCCGCCGATGATCGTGATGCCGAGTGGGCGGCGGAGTTCCGAACCGGTGCCGGTTCCCATGGCGAGCGGCACGGCACCGAGCAGTGCTGCGAGCGTGGTCATCATGATGGGCCGAAAACGGAGCAGACATGCGGCGTAGATCGCTTCTTGCGGTGACATGCCGTCATTGCGTTGCGCGTCGAGCGCGAAGTCGATCATCATGATGGCGTTCTTCTTCACGATGCCGATCAGCAAGATGATCCCGATCAAGGCGATAACGCTGAGGTCCGTTCGGCAGATGAGCAACGCGACCAACGCGCCGACTCCGGCTGAAGGCAGTGTCGACAAGATTGTGATCGGGTGAATGTAACTTTCGTAAAGAACGCCCAGCACGATATAGACCGTGACCAACGCTGCAAGAATCAGGAGCGGAGTGTTCTTGAGCGAAGCGAGAAATGCTTCGGCGGTTCCCTGAAATCCAGCCGCGATGCTGCGTGGAAGGCCGAGTTCCGTCTTGGCGGCGGCAATTGCTTCGACGGCTTCACCGAGCGAAACACCTGGAGCCAAATTAAATGACACGGTCACAACAGGGAACTGACCTTGATGGTTGATCGACAGTGGAGTTGCTCGCTCTTCGATGCGCGTAAACGTATTGAGCGGAACCGGACCGCTGCCGGGGACGCGAATGTAGATTTCGGTCAGGTCATGCGGCTGATTGCGGAAGTCGGGCTTCACTTCGAGCACCAGCCGATACTGATTCAACTGCGTGAACATGATTGAGATTTGCCGCTGCCCGAAGGCGTCGTACAGCGCGTCGTCGATCATCTGCGGCGTGACTCCCAGCCGCGATGCCGTGTCGCGATCGATGACTACGTGAGCCTGCAAGCCATCGTTTTGCTGATCGCTCGCGACGTCGCGGAGCTGCGGTAAGGACTGCAATTTGGCCACGAATCGCGGAGCCCATTCGCTGAGTTCCTTCGTGTCGGGATCTTCGAGACTGTATTGATACTGCGTGCGACTGACTCGCGTTTCGACGGTCAGATCCTGCACCGGTTGCATGAACAACGTGATCCCCGTGACTTCTGCGAGACGCGGTTGCAGCCGGCGAATCACTTCCGTGGCAGGAATCTTTCTTTCGGCGAGCGGTTTTAAGTTGATCTGAATGCGACCACTGTTAAGTGTCGTGTTGGTTCCGTCGATCCCGATGAAGCTCGACAGACTTTCGACCGCCGGATCAGTCAGGATTGCTCGGTTGAGTTGCTGTTGCAGGCGAGTCATTGCTTGGAACGACGTGCTCTGCGGTGCTTCGGAAATGCCGAGGATCACGCCGGTGTCTTGGACGGGAAAGAAGCCTTTCGGCACGACGTGGTAGAGTTCGACCGTCGCGACCAAAGTCACGACGGCGATGAACAAGGTCATCGCTTGATGTCGCAGCACCCACGTCAGCGTCTTTCCGTAAAGGCTGATGATGGACTCAAACGCTGATTCGGAGAGGCGATACATCCAACCGTGCTGCGATGCCGGTGTGTGCCGCAGTAGCTTCGCGCACATCATCGGTGTCAGCGTGAGAGAGACGATCGCCGAAACGAGGATCGTAACGCTGAGTGTGACGGCGAATTCGCGGAACAAGCGACCGACGATGTCCCCCATGAACAGCAGCGGAATCAACACAGCGATCAGCGAAACGCTTAGTGAGACGATCGTGAAGCCAACTTGCTGCGAGCCTTTGAACGCAGCTTCGAGCGGCGATTCTCCCTCTTCGATGTAACGCATGATGTTTTCGATCATCACGATCGCGTCATCGACGACGAAGCCGGTCGAAATCGTCAGGGCCATCAACGTGAGGTTGTTGAGGCTGTAGTTCAACAAGTACATGACGGCGAAGGTGCCGATCAGCGACAGCGGCACAGCGACGCTGGGGATGATGGTCGCTGCCAGATTGCGGAGGAACAGAAACATGACCATCACGACGAGCGCGATCGTCAGCAGCAATTCGTGTTGAACGTCCTCGACGGATGCTCGGATCGTGACGGTGCGGTCGGTGAGAATGTTGATCGACACGGCGGCGGGAAGTGAGTCCTTCAATTGTGGAAGCAGTGCTTTCACGCGATCAACTACCTCGATGATGTTGGCACCAGGTTGCCGCTGAATGTTGAGGATCACGGCGGGAGTTTCATTCATCCATGCCGCTTGCCGATCATTCTCGACGCCATCGAGCACATCGGCGACGTCCGACAGTGTTACCGGCGAGCCGTTGCGATAAGCGACGATCAATTGGCGATATTGGTCGCTCGTGAAAAGTTGGTCGTTGGCCCCGATCGTGTAGGCTTGGCGGCTGCCGTCGAAACTCCCTTTCGCCTGATTGACGTTCGCCTGCGCGATCGCGACGCGGACGTCTTCGAGATTCAAGCCGAGCGACGACAGCGCGGTCGGATTTGCTTGAATGCGGATCGCCGGTTTCTGGCCGCCGCTGATGCTGACCATGCCGACTCCCGCAAGCTGCGAGATTTTCTGCGCCAGTCGAGTGTCGGCGAGGTCTTCGACTTTCGAGAGCGGCAACGTTTCGGACGAGAGCGCAAGAGTCAGAATCGGCGCGTCGGCCGGGTTGGTCTTCGTATAGATCGGCGGGTTCGGCAGATCGCGCGGCAGGAAGCTCGAACCGACGTTGATCGCGGCTTGCACTTGTTGAGCGGCAATGTCGATGTCGAGATCGAGGCTAAAACGGAGTGTGATGACCGAGCAGCCTTCGGAACTGGTCGAGGTCATCTGCGTCAAGCCGGGGACTTGCCCGAATTGCCGTTCGAGCGGAGCAGTGACCGAAGAGGCCATCACATCGGGACCAGCTCCCGGATACAGCGTGATGACTTGAATCGTCGGGTAATCGACCTGCGGCAACGCCGAAACCGGCAATTGCCGATACGCGATCAATCCGGCCAACGTGATCGCAACCATGAACAGCACCGTCGCGACCGGCCTGACAATAAATGGCCGCGAAGGATTCATCGCGAGTCCTTCTTCGTGTCGACGTCGTCCTTGACTGCGTGAGTGTCCGGCGAATGGGGTGGCATCGGTCGCCCAGGCTTTGCGGCATCCGAATTCATGGGAGCGGTGGCGGCACTTCGTTCGCCTGATTTGTCAGACGATTGCGTTTTATCTTTGGTCGTGACGTTCGATCCCGGTTGCAGTTTGTCGAGACCTTCCGTCACGACGACGTCACCGACTGACAAACCTGACCGAATCGAAGTCTCCGTTCCTTCTGCCGGGCCGATCTCGATGTTGCGAAGTTCGACGGACTCGTCCGGTTGAACGACATAGACGAACGTCGAATTGGGACCTCGCTGAATGGCGGCGGACGGGACCGTCAAAGTGTTGTGCTGAGTGTCGACCAGCAAGCGAGCGTTGACGAATTGGTTCGGGAATAGGCTGCTGTCCGTGTTTTCAAACACCGCTTTCAATCGAACGGTTCCGGTGGTTGGATCAACTTGATTGTCGATTGCCACAAGCTTGCCAGTTGCGAGCTTTGTCTTGAAGTCGCGATCAAAGGCGTCGACGGCGAGCGACTCGCCTTCTCGCATTTCTTTTTGCACGCGGATGATGTCGTCTTGCGGAATCGTGAACAGCAGCGAGATCGGTTGCAGTTGAGTGATCACTGCAATGCCGTTGGTATCGTTCGCGCGAACGATGTTTCCTTGATCGACGAGCCGCAGTCCAATACGGCCGCTGATCGGCGCGGTGATGTGACAGTACGTTAATTGCAGCTTCGCGTTGTCGAGCATTGCTCGCGTCGTTTGCAGGCCACCTTCTGTCTGCTGCACGACGGCGTTTTGTTCGTCGACTTCCTGTTGCGTCACCGTCTTCAGTGGCAGTAATTGGTTGTAGCGAGCCAGAACCTGCTTGGCCGATTTCAGCGTGGCCTCTTCTTTGGCCAATTGGCCTTCTGCCTGATCACGCTGCACTTCGTAAGGGCGGGGATCGATTTCCGCGAGCAAGTCTCCTTCGCGAACCATCTGACCTTCTTCAAACGTGACCTTCTGCAATTCCCCTTCGACACGGCTGCGAACGGTGACGGTCTTAAATGCGGTGACGGTTCCGAGTCCGTTGAGATAGAGGTTGAGATCTCGTTGCTTCACGGTGGCGGTGACGACAGGGATCGGTCTCGGTGGCTGCTTTGCTGGAGGGGCGTTGGCGGCGGTCATCTGTGCGAGCCAAGGTCGCCACAAGGTTTGGTAATGCCACGCAGCACCCGCGATGCCGACCATGAAAAGCCACGGCAACCAGCGCAGCTTTGAAATCGATACGGGCAAGGTTTGTTCAACTGTAGTTGTTTTGGAACTCATCGGAGCAGCGCCTTGGAGCGTTGTCCCTACATCCTGCAACGGGGAGGGCGGGTATGGGCGGGGTCGGTGGGTGTATGAAGCGTCGTTCGGGTATCACCATAACAAGGGGTCCTGCCACTGAGCCACTCTCAAGGCTAAGAGGTTGCAACGAAGGCACAATCGGTGAACTGCGGAGTTCATCTTCTCTTAAGGCAAGCCGCTGCCGAATTTAAAAGTCGTCAGATCCAGATCATTGAATGCGATCAACGATGAGGCATTTTGGCGACATCAAAGAATGATCCTGCGCGAAACGAATGTTGTTGCAAAGATGTCAGCACGATTGCATACAAACAACTTGACCAAGATTCGTCGAAGTCTTGTAGTCGTTCGTTTGCCGTAGAGTGCCGTGTCAGACTTTCCTCGCATTCGTAGCGGCGTTTCTAACTTTCGGGTTTGAGTAAAGATGAGTTCGTAGTTCCGCTTTGGGGCGGTACTCTCTGCATGGACCGCTGAAAGGTCGAACTACGAACTGGTTTGCCCTTGCCCCATCCACGATGCAAGACAGGTTGATCGCACCATGTTAATCGGGATGCTGCTGCGCTGGTTCGATCGGGGATTGCCGTCGGCACATCGCTCTCGTTTTCGAATCAGGCTTGGGTTGAGGGTACAGGTTGACATGCTCGTCGCTCAGCAGGTTGAGTCATTAGAGGCTCGCGATCTTTTATCCGCTGTGACTGCGTTTGAGCCGCGAGGGATCGGTGGTGGCGGTGCGATGTTCGTTCCTGCAATCTCGCCATTCAATTCGGATGAGATTTACGTTGCATCCGACATGAGCCAAATTCTGCATACCTCCTCACGCGGATCGAGTTGGGACATTGTCGACTTTCGACAGATTCAAGGTGGTCCCGAAGCACGAGTCTCTTTCACCAGCGATCCGAACATTCTTTATGGACTTGATTCGGGATCGAGAGATGCGCGAGATATCCTCGCACCTGTGAAAAGCGTTGATGGTGGTAAGACGTGGACGCATCTGGTTGGCGATCCGACGGATTTCAGTGTCGTGACCGTGTTAGGTGACGGCACTGATCCGAACCGAGTGCTCGTGACGAACTACGGGACTCTGTTTATGTCGCTAGATGGCGGTGACACGTTCGCTGCGAAGTACGTTGGGCTCGATTCTGGATCGGGGATTCACATCGCCGGAGCGTTCTTCGACGGCGCGGATATTTACATCGGCACAAATGAGGGATTGCTCGTATCCAATGACGGCGGCCAAAACTTTTCGCTGGCGTCGATCAGAGGGCTGCCGAGTGGACAAGGATTCGTATCGTTCACCGGGGCCAAGCAAGATGGCGTTACTCGGCTCATTGGTGTCACTCGCGATCAAGGAACGATCTACGGTGGCATTCTCGGTAGCGAGTACTACGGATATCGCTCGATCTATTCGCTCGACATCGCTGCTGCGGAAAACAGTGCGAATAGTTCTGCGAACGTAGGAACTTGGCAGCAACGAGCGACTGGAGTCGCCGCTGGTGCTTATCCATTTTTCATCGACATGGCGCAGAACAACATCAACGTTGCTTACGTCGGAGGCGGCAGCGATACCGGAAGGCCGACAATCTTTAAAACGACTGACGGGGGTCTGTCGTGGCTGAGCGTATTCAACACCACAAACAACGGGAATATTCAAACCGGATGGGCGGGAGACGGTGGAGACAAAGGTTCGACTTATGGGGAGACGGCACTCGGCCTTGATGTTTCTGCGACCAATGCCAACGAAGTCATCATCACCGATTTCGGGTTCTCTCATTTGAGTGACGATGGTGGCGCGACTTGGAAGAACTTGAACGTCGCGGCCGGTCAGCTCAATGCAGCGGGAAGTCCGATCGTTTCGGGGGGGGCTTATCACAGTTCAGGCTTGGACAACGACAGCGCCTGGGGCGTGACGTGGGCCGATCCGACGCATCTCTTCGCGTCGTACACGGACATCAGCGGCTTGTTGAGCGATGACGGCGGACGATCTTGGTCACGCGGTTATCAAGGTCTGACGTTGAACTCGACGTATCGAGCAATCACGCAACCGAACGGCGTCATGTATGCGGCGACCGCGTCGGTTCATGATCTGTATCAAAGCACGACGCTGCGCGATGACATCATCAATCCCGCAACGGGCAAAGTGGTTTTCTCTGCCGATAAAGGAGTGACTTGGCAAACGCTGCATGATTTCGGCCACGCGGTGAGTTGGGTGGCGAGCGATCCGAACAAGCCGAATCGGCTTTATGCGTGCGTCGCGCATTCCACGGCGGGAGGGATCTACGTCACGGACAATTTGCAGCTCGGAGCGAAGTCCACGTGGCGTAAGCTCGGAACGCCGCCGCGTACTCAAGGACACGCGAATGTCTTGCAGGTGCTCAAGGATGGGACGCTCGTCGTCAGCTATTCGGGGCGACTGGATGGGAACAGCGATTTCACCGCGAGCAGCGGAGTGTTCGTCAGCACGAATGGCGGAGCGACTTGGCAAGATCGGTCGAGCAGGGGAATGAAGTTTTGGACGAAGGACGTTGTCATTGATCCGACCGACTCGGCGCAAAACACGTGGTACGCGGGAGTCTTCAACGGATGGAGTGCCGGTTCGACAGGGCAGGGGGGGCTCTACAAAACTATGGATCGCGGGAAGACGTGGACTCGGATCTTGACGCTTGATCGAGTCGAATCGGCGACCGTCAGCCCGACAAATACGAACGAGATGTATGTCACCACGGAAACCGAAGGCTTGTGGTACACCGATAATCTGCGATCCGCCTCGCCCACGTTTACTCAAGTGGACGCCTACAAATTCCGGCATCCGGAACGAGTCATCTACAACCCATACAATCCCGCCGAGATTTGGGTGACGAGCTTCGGCGGCTCGTTGCAAGTCGGATACGCGGGGAGTTCCGCAGGACTGTTGCAGTTCGAACAATCGATGATCGCGGTCAACGAGAATGCTGGAACCGCGACGATCACTGTCGATCGAGTCGGCGGCAGCAACGGTTCCGTCAGCGTTAATTACACAACTTCGAGTGGGACTTCGATCTCCGCTGTTGATTTCAGCGGGAACAGCGGAACGCTCACGTTTGCGGATGGCGAAGTGACGAAGTCATTTACCGTGCCGATTCTCAACGACAGCATCGTCGAACCGAACGAAACATTCCAAGTCTCGTTGAGCGCCCCGTTGAGTAACGCGTTGCCCGACAACTCGGTGCTTGGAACTCAGTCGATAGCCACTGTGACGATTCGCGACGATGAAGTTGCTGCTCCGGGCAAGTTTCAAGTCCGTGACGCTGTCGCATCGATCCACGAGGAGAGCGGATTCATTGATATCACTGTTGATCGAGTTCTCGGCCAAAAAGGTGTGATCAAAGTCCAGTACGCAACTTCCGGAATCACAGCAAACAGCAACGTCGATTTCACATCCGGGTTTGGAACGCTCGTCTTTGCGGAGAATGAAACATCGAAAACGATCCGCATCAATATTCTCAATGACCATCGCATTGATCCGAATGAGCGATTTTCATTGCGTCTGGTCAATGCTTCAAACGGAGGAGTGCTGGGTGTTTTGAAGACGGTCGTCATCACGATCATTGATGATGAGATCAACGCCCCAGGAACGATTCAGTTCAGCCAAGCGGCCGCAGACGTGCGAGAAGATGCGGGCTTCATCGACCTAACCGTGACTCGTACGAGCGGCAGCCAAAAAGGGATCAGCGTGAAATATGCCGTGACCGGCGGAACGGCGGTTTCTGGAAAAGACTTTAAACCCGTTAGCGGAACGCTCACTTTTGCTGAGGGAGAGGTTTCGAAAACGATTCGCGTATCTGTTCTGAATAATCTCGTCGTCGATGGGACTCGCACACTGCAAGTGACACTCGGCTCGCCAACAGTTGGTGCATCGCTTGGGCTGAGCCAAATGCTGTTGTCGATCTTGGACGATGAGACGCCATAGTTGTGTCGATTGTCGTCTGTGATTCAGTCGCCCGCTCGTGCGTGACGTTGTCTGGCCAGTCTACATTTCTTGGGAAGTTCGTCTAACATCGCAGACTGACCGGGGCAAATGCAGAACCTCACATTGTGCGGAAAGCGAGTTTGAAGATCGGAGTCATGGCTCAGAGCAACCTCGAACAAATTCGCGAGATTGTCGGTGAGGCATATCGCACCGAATCGCGCCGAGTGTTGGCGACGCTGATTCGTTTGCTCGGTGATTTCGATCTGGCCGAAGAGTCGATGCATGATGCGTTTGCTGCGGCCGTAGAGCAGTGGTCTCGCGAAGGTGTTCCGGAAAAACTGCGAGCCTGGCTGGTTTCCACAGCGAGATTCAAGGCCATCGATATCATGCGTCGGCGAGCCCGTTTCGATGCCTCGCTGTCAGAATTGGCGAAGAAAGTTGAAACGACTACGTGTGATGAGTCCTCCAATGATGGCGTTGAGGATGACCGATTGCGTTTGATCTTCACGTGTTGTCACCCGGCGCTGTCACCGAGCACTCAGATCGCGCTCACGTTGCGCGAGGTCTGTGGGCTTTCGACCGAGGCGATTGCGAGTGCGTTTCTGACGACCCCTTCGACGATTGCTCAACGCATTGTGCGTGGTAAGGCCAAGATTCGAGATGCCAAGATTCCGTATGTGATACCGTCGATTGACGATCTCCCGGATCGTTTGGAGTCAGTCCTGGCTGTTGTTTATCTCGTCTTCAACGAAGGGTATTCGGCTTCATCGGGCGAATCGCTGACTCGTCCGGATCTTTCGGGTGAAGCGATTCGGCTGGGGCGATTGCTGAGTCAGTTGTTGCCGGACTCAGAGGTTCTTGGGTTGCTCGCGCTGATGCTGCTGCACGAATCGCGGCGATTGGCGCGAACCTCTCAGGACGGCGATTTGATCTTGCTCGAAGATCAGGATCGTTCGCTCTGGAACCGAGAGTTGATCGCCGAAGGGCGTTCGCTGGTTGAGCTGGCATTTTCTTCGGGAGAAGTCGGGACTCACGCCATTCAAGCGGCGATTTCGTCCGTTCATTCCGTGGCCTTGAGTCCCGATGAAACTGATTGGTCACAGATTGTTGCCTACTATGACTTGCTTCTACAGGCTGATCGCTCGCCGATTGTCGAACTGAATCGGGCCGTGGCCGTCGCGATGCGTAACGGGCCGTTGGCTGGGATCGAGCTGATTGAGGCCATTTTCGCTAGAGGCGATCTGCTCGAATACCACTTGGCTCACGCGGCTCATGCCGATCTCTCTCGTCGGTTGGGGCGGTCTGCTGCCGCTCAGAGGTCTTATCGACGCGCCTTGGATCTGGCTCAACAAATGCCAGAGCGGCGATTTCTCGAAATGCGGCTTCGCGAACTTTCTTGAAAAACTTTTTGAGCCGTTGTCGATCTGCGTGCGACTCGCTCGACTACTGTCTGAATCAACGATTTGTTCGCCATAGATTTGCTGAAGTGGAGCTGGTTTCGATGCTGTTCCCCATTTTGATTGCGATTGCT